>JAUSPL010000268.1 GCA_030656535.1 Gemmobacter sp. | reverse complement strand
AGCGCGATTGACGGCCGCGGTGTCGTCATCAGGACCAACAAGAAGGTCAGCGCAGGCAGCACAAGAAACTGTGACGCCAGCCCCACTAGCAGCGGTTTGGGGTTGCGCAAAAAGGTCCTGAAATCAGCTGGCTTGAGGTCCAGCGCGATGGCAAACATCACCACAGCAAGGATGGCATTCAAAAGCGTCAGGCTGGCGGGCGAAAAGTTCAGCGTGACTGTGTCGATATCGGTCACGCCACGCCCCCCAGTTTGCGGATGGCGCGGTGCAGCGTCCGCAAGTAGGTCGTCTTGTCGACGTAATAGGCCATACGTGGCAGGTTCAAGTAACGCATCCCACCCGTCGCACGCCTGAATCCTCGCGACTTTTGTTGGCGGATCGTCGCGGCCCCGGGGCTGTCCAATCGCTGGATATAGCGCCCGACCAGTTCGGCCTGATCGTGCCTGCCCTGCCAGCCCAGACCGGTGGCCTCAATCATCCCCATCACGAACAGATCGTCGCGATCAGGGTGCATGCAGTTCAGATAAAGGTGCGGGGCGTCACCTTGCCAGTTCAATAGGCTTTGGTCGATGAACGGGTAGTGCAGCCGGTATCCGGTTGCGGCAAGGATCATGTCATAGTCGCCGCTGGTCCCGTCCTTGAAACAGACCGTGTTTCCGTCCAGTCGGGTGATGTCCGGTCGGACCCGCAGGTCGCCATGGCCCGCATGAAACAGGACCTGCGAATTCACTACGGGGTGCGATTCGTACAGCTGGTGATCCGGTTTTGGAAACCCGAGTTTTTGCGCGTCACCAACGAACCATGACAGGATCAGGCCGTCGACCCGCCGCTTGAGCCACATGGGCAGCCGGATCGCCCCGCCGATGGTGTCTGCGGGGCGTCCAAAGACGTATTTTGGCACAAAATGATAGCCTCGGCGCATCGACAGATCGCAGCTGACCGCGTGATGGATCGCGTCCACCGCGATGTCGCAGCCTGAATTGCCCGCGCCCACGACCAGAACCCGTTTGCCGGTAAACTGGCTTGGGCTTCGGTATTTTGACGAATGGATCAGCGCGCCGTCGAAGTGGCCGGGAAAGACCGGCATGTTGGGCTCCGACAAAGTGCCATTGCAGATCAGGACGCCGCGGAACCGCCCGGTGTGGTCTGCGCCATCCTTGCGCCAGCGCAGGGTCCAGCCGGTGTCGTCGGGAACGCAAGACAGGACCTCAGCCCCGAAATGATAGTGGCGGCGCAGGTCGAAATGATCGGCATAGTCCCGGAAATAGGCCAGCACCCGTTTGTGCGACGGATAGTCCGGGACATCCTCGGCCATCGGGAAATCGGTGAACTGTGTCTTGGTCCGTGACGAAATCAGATGCGCGCTGTCGTACATCGTGGACCGGGGGGCGTCGATATCCCACAGCCCGCCGACGTCGCTGTTCAAGTCGAACCCGACAAAGGGCAGGCCAAGCCCGTAAAAAACCTTGGCGGTCGCAATGCCCATCGGCCCCGCACCGATGATCGCCCATGGGGCGGACGGTGGTGTGTCTGGCATGGTCCGGCCTCCCCTCCGGTATGGTGAAATAAAGTTGATCGAATGGCCAAAATAAAGCAAGATGAATTATGTTCCGCGCCAAACAGGATCCCGGTCAACGCCAGCGTGCCCCGTCGCAGCGGTCCATCGACACTGGGCTGCGCATTGTTGACGCCGCAGAGCGGCTGTTTTCTGAACGCGGCTATGACGGCACCTCTACCCGCGATATCGCGCAGTCGGCAGGAGTTACGGCAGCGCTGGTCACGTTCCATGGCAGCAGCAAGCTTGCGCTGTTTGAAACGGTGGTCGAGCGGCGTGCCCACGCGATGTCCGCGCAACGTGAGGCCGCGCTTGCGCTGGCGCTGGCTTCCCCCTCCCCGACGCTGGAGGCCGTACTGGGCGCGTTTATCCGCCCGCTGATGTCGCGCGCGCTGTGCGGAGATACACAGTGGCTGGCCTATGCGCGGCTTGTGGCAATGGTGTCGGCGGATGCGCGATGGGCACCTTTGGCCGCGCGGTGTTTTGACCCGACGGCCGCGCAATTCATGGCCGCCGTCCGCAGCATTCACCCACAGGCCAACCCGCAGGATGTCGCCGCCGGATTCGTGTTCACGGTGTCAGCGATGCTGTCGTTGTGCACGTCAGAATGGCGGATCATGGCGTTGGCAGGCCCTGACACGCCAACTGCACCGGACCGGATTGACCAGTTGATCGCCTATGCCGCTGCGGGTCTGCGCATGTTGATCGCTCCTGATCAGCCTTTGGGCTGAGCTTTTCCCGGGCGGCCTTGCGTGCAAAGACGCAAGCTGTGCGGTCTCAGGGTGCCAGGTATGTCGGGTGGAACAGGCCGGCGGGCGACAGCGTAAAGATCTCGGCCCCGGTGGCGGTTACGCCCACCGAATGTTCGAACTGCGCCGACAGCGACTTGTCGCGGGTTACGGCGGTCCATCCGTCGGCCAGTTCCTTGGTTTCGGGGCGGCCAAGATTGACCATCGGTTCGATGGTGAAGAACATCCCCTCTTCCAGCACAGGTCCGGTGCCGGGGCGGCCATAGTGCAGCACGTTCGGCGGTGCATGGAACACCCGGCCCAGCCCGTGGCCACAAAAGTCGCGCACGACGGACATGCGGTTGGCCTCGACGAAGGCCTGAATGGCGTGGCCGACGTCACCAAAGGTGTTGCCGGGGCGCACAGCCTCGATGCCCTTCATCAGCGCGTCATGCGTGACCTGGATCAGGCGGTCCGCCTTGCGAGAGGGCGTGCCAGCGACATACATCCGGCTTGTATCGCCGAACCACCCGTCCACGATGACCGTCACGTCGATGTTCAGGATGTCTCCGTCCTTCAGCACCTTGGGGCCCGGTACGCCGTGGCAGACGACATGGTTGACCGAAATGCACGACGCATGACGGTACGGGTCACGCCCGGCGGGGGTGTATCCGATGGTCGCCGAGGTCACGCCGCGATCGTGCACCATTTGCGTGATAAAGGCGTCAAGGCGTTCGGTCGTTTCACCGACCTGCACCAGCGGCGCCACTGCATCCAGAAGTTCCGCAGCGACACGGCCTGCCGCGTGCATGCCGCCGAAATCTGCATCCTCATAGATGCGTATGCCTTCGCGAGTGATCCTGCCGCGCGTATCGTCCACTGTCCGCTCCGTCCTTGTGATGATCCTAGATAGTCAGGATTTACTGTGTTGGCCATACCCAGGGCGGGCAGCGTGGCTTTCCGTCTTGTCTGAAGCCCCGATTGCCTGCGGCAAATCGTCCAGCGGCACCGGCGCGGCAGCGGACACGCCGTGCACCGTGATCGCGGTTCCCAGGCCGATCATCCGGACCCCTGCGGCACGGGCGACGTCAAACGCCGCCGCATAGGCGGGGTCAATGTCACCGGCGATGCGAATGCGTTGCGGGTTTTCACGCGCCAACAGATACAGCATGACGGCACGTTGTCCCGTCTGTGCAGCGGTTGTCAGTTCCTGCAAATGCCGCGTGCCCCGTGCGGTGACCGAGTCTGGAAACTCGGACCAGCCGTTCCGGGCCAAGGTCACGCTTTTGACCTCGACCAGCGTGTCGCCTTGACGGTCCGTCAGCACGAAATCCACGCGGGTGCCCGGGGTGATGGTGACTTCAGCCCGAAACTGGTCATGGGGCAGGTCGGGCAGGCCCTGCAAAAGCGCCTCGGCGACCACCCGGTTTGCAAGCCCGGTGTCCACGACAGCCAGTCCGCCCGATTCCACCAGCCGCCACGACCAGCGCAACTTGCGCTTTGGATCGGGGACGTATTCCAGCCAGCAGTCCGCGCCGGGATGTGCCATGCCGGTCATCGCGCCCGGGTTGGCGCAATGGGCGGTCACCTCGGTCCCGTCGGCCAGCACCATGTCGGCAAGAAAGCGTTTATAGCGCCGGATCAGCGTGGCACGCACAAGAGGGGTTTGAAAGCGCATGATCCACGGCCTATACCCGAGGGAACGTCCATGCAAGGAGGCCGCCATGCCGCAACCAACCGCAGCCATGCTCGTGATCGGGGATGAAATCCTGTCGGGGCGGACCCGCGATTCGAACATGTACTATCTGGCGGGGGAACTGACCCGGCACGGGATCCCGTTGACCGAGGCGCGGATGGTCAGCGACGATCAGGCCTCTATCGTCGCGGCCGTGACTGCGCTGCGGGCGCAGGTGACCCACGTGTTCACCTCGGGCGGGATCGGGCCGACCCATGATGACATCACGGCAGATGCCATTGCGGTGGCATTTGGGGTGGGTATTGGCGTGCGCGACGACGCGCGGGCGTTGCTGGCGGCGCACTATGCCCGCTCGGGGTTGGAGTTCAACGCCGCGCGCGAACGGATGGCGCGCATCCCCGACGGGGCGGTGTTGATCGACAACCCGATTTCTGCGGCGCCGGGGTTTTCCATGGGCAACGTGCATGTGATGGCCGGGGTCCCGAACATTTTTCAGGCGATGCTGGCCAGCGTGTTGCCGACCCTGACCGGGGGGCAGCCGCTTCTCAGCCAGACCTTGCAGGTCAATCGGGGCGAAGGCGAAGTCGCCACACCCTTTGGTGCCCTGGCTGCCGAATTTCCAGACCTGTCGATGGGATCCTATCCGTTCATCCGCAACGGGGCGTTTGGCACCAATCTGGTGATCCGGGGGACGGACGGCGCGCAGGTGGATGCCGCGATGGCGCGGCTTGTTGCCTTGTTCGGGCATCCGTGATGGCCGCGCCCGACCTTGAGGCACTGAGTGACGTTCTGGACAGCACCTGGCCTGCGGCGAAACTGCAACGCCTCGGGCCATGGATCGTGCGCGACGGGCAAGGTGGGGGCAAGCGGGTTTCCTCAGTGACGGCTGCGGGGCCGGTGACCGACGCCGACATTCCGCAGGCCGAGGCCGCGCTTGCGGCGCTGGACCAGCCGCCACTGTTCATGATCCGCCAAGGCGACGAAGTCATGGATGCGGTCTTGGCTGCGCGGGGCTACCGGGTCGTGGATCCGGTGGTGATCTATCTGGGCCGCTGCGCTGACATGATAGACCCGCCGCCGCCCAGGTTGTCGGCGATCCCGCACTGGCCGCCCTTGGCGATCACCGAGGATATCTGGGCCGAAGCGGGGATAGGGCCCGCACGGATCGCCGTGATGCGCAGGGCGACTGGCCCCAAGACGGTGGTGCTGGGGCGGACTCGCGCTGACCGCCCCGCAGGGGTCGCCTTTGTGGCGATCCATGACAAGATCGCCATGCTGCACGCGCTGGAGGTGATCCCTGATTTCCGTCGGCAAGGAACCGCCAACCATATCCTGCGGCAATCGGCAATCTGGGCCCAAGATCAAGGGGCTGAGTGGTTTTCCCTGGTCGTGACTGCGGCCAATGAAAATGCGAGACGTCTGTACGCTTCCCTGAACATGCAACTTGTGGGACACTATCACTATCGTATGGCATAAGCCCAAAGAGCCTGAAAAGTGAACGCAACCCAACTATTCCCCGCGTTATGTAGCCGGCGGACAGGTGTTGCCGTTGCGGTTCTGCTGGCGTTAGCGCTTCCTGCCAAGGCCGTTCAGGCCATCGGATTTGATTTCCCCGGTCCCGCGACCCCCACAGTTGTGCAGGCATCTGCCCTGTCCAGCTATGCTTTACCCATTGGACCTTGGGATGATGACAGCATGCTGACGCGTCTGACAGAAGGCGCGATCACAGAATCTGCCTGGCGGATTGATGCCCCGGGGGTCACAACCCTGCAGTTGATGCAGCCCCTGCGCGACAAGATCGACGCCGAAGGTTTCCGCATTCTGTTCGAGTGCGAGACGGTGTCTTGCGGCGGATTCGACTTTCGCTATTCAACCCAGGTTTTGCCAGAGCCTGACATGCACGTTGACCTTGGCGATTTCCGCTTTGTGGCGGCGCAGCGCGGCGAGGGCGAAATCGCCGAGCACCTGACTTTGCTTGTCAGCCGGTCCAGAGAAGAAGGATTTGTCCAGTTGATCCGCGTTGAGCCTGTGGGGGTGCGGGTCACGGCCTCGGCCAAGTCACCGACCGCGGTTGACAGTGTTGATGTGGTTCCCGGCGGCAGTGCGGCCCCGGTGTCGGGTGATTTCGCCCAAGCCCTGGAAAGCGGCGCGCTTGCGCTGGACGATCTGGTGTTCGACACGGGCGCGGCAATGTTGGGTCAGGGCGTGTTCAAGTCGCTGACCGCACTTGCGGAGTATCTTGCGGCGCATCCGGATCGCAGTGTGGCGCTGGTCGGCCATACCGATGCGTCAGGGGGGTTGCCTGGCAATATCGCGTTGTCCCAGCGGCGGGCCGAATCCGTTCGGGATCGATTGATCCGGGATCTTGGCGTCCAACCGGCGCAGGTCGTCGCGCAGGGGGTTGGCTATCTGTCGCCGCGTGATTCGAACCTGACCCTGGAAGGGCGCACCAGAAACCGAAGGGTCGAAGTCATTCTGACCTCGACCCAATAGGACCATGATGCGTTTGGATGTGATCCCGGTTACCAGATATCCGGTCCCTTGTCGGAATAGTGCCGAACCAGAAAGTCGATGAACGCCCGCACTTTGGGTTGGGTGAACCGGCCGGGCGGATAGACCGCGTAAATACCCAGATGTTCCATCGGCAGACCGGGCAGGGCTTCTTCAACAAGACCCTGCTTCATAGCGTCAGAATACAGGAACGACGGCAGATAGGCGATGCCAAGCCCGGAAATCGCGGCGTGCAACAGCGATTGCCCGTCGTTGACCGTCAACCAACCGTTTGACCGCACCTGCCGTTTTTCGCCCGACGGGGCGGTGATTTTCCAGACGTTGCCATTGGCCTGGCTGGAATAGTGCAGCAGCTTGTGATCGTTCAGGTCGTCGATCCGCATCGGTCGCCCGTATTTCTGGAAATACGACGGTGATCCGATCATCCGCTTGTTGGTGTCGCACAGCTTGCGGGCGCGCAGGGTGCTGTCTTCCAGATCACCGATTCGGATCGCCATGTCGAAACCTTCGGAAATCAGTTCAACGTAGCGGTTGTTCAACACCATGTTCACGGTGATGTCGGGAAATTCTGACAAGAAATCCCCGAGGATCGGCGACAAGTGATTGACGCCAAAGTCGGTGGCGACCGAAATCCGCAAGATACCCGAGGGCGCGGACTGCATGGATGTCACCAGCGCATCGGCCTCGCCTGCGTCGTTCAGAACGCGTCGGGCACGATCGTAATAGGCCAGTCCGATCTCTGTCGGGCTGACACGCCGGGTGGTGCGGTTCAAAAGCCGCGCCCCCAGCCGCGCTTCCAGCGCCGAGATGTGTTTGGACACGGCGGATTTAGAGATTCCCATCTTCTTGG
>JAUSPL010000262.1 GCA_030656535.1 Gemmobacter sp. | reverse complement strand
ACCCGCGACATGCTGTTCAGCTTTGAGGAGATCCTTGCCCACATCACGCAGGATGAATGGATCCATCCGGGCGAATTCATGGGGTCCGGGACGGTCGGCAACGGCTGCGGCGTCGAGAATGGCTGGTTTCTGTCAGACGGCGACACGATCGAGCTGGAGGTCGAAAAGATCGGCGTCCTGCGCACGACCGTTTCCGCCGCCAAATCTGTCTGAGGGAGAACAAAATGACCCGTATCGTGGACCTATCAGTTGCGCTGGCCAATGACGTACCCGCCGACCCGCCGGGTAACGAGCCCAAGATCGAATACATCAACCATCAACAAAGCCTGCCGGGCATCCTGGCCTACTTCCCCGGCCTTACCGCCGATCAGTTGCCCGACGGCCAGGGTTGGGCGGTCGAACGCATCCAACTGTCTACCCACAACGGCACCCATCTGGACGCGCCATGGCACTATCACCCGACCCAGGATCACGGCAAACCGTCAATGCGCATCGACGACATCCCGCTGGATTGGTGCTTTCAGCCCGGCGTAAAGCTGGATTTCCGCCATTTGCCCGATGGCCATGTGGTAACCGCCGCCGAGGTCGAGGCCGAACTGACGCGCATAGGTCATACGCTCAGCCCGCTTGAAATCGTGGTGGTCAACACCTCGGCAGGGGCCAAGTTCGGCCAACCCGATTATCTGGCCAGCGGGTGCGGCATGGGGTACGAGGCGACGATGTACCTGCTGGATCGCGGCGTCCGGGTGACAGGCACCGACGGCTGGTCATGGGATGCGCCTTTTGTCCATACGGCCAAGAAGTTCGCAGCAACCGGCGATGCAGGGCTTATCTGGGAAGGGCACAAGGCGGGTCGCCACACCGGGTATTGCCACATCGAAAAGCTGCACAACATGGAAGACCTGCCCGCCACCGGCTTTCGGATCGCGTGCTTTCCGGTCAAGATCGAACGCGCTTCAGCTGGTTGGTGCCGCGCCGTCGCGATCTTCGACTGATCCGGGTCGCAAGATCCAGCGGGCGAATGCGGTCCAGACTGCGCCTGAACAACGCCAGCGCACGGGCCATCCCGTGCGCAGGCGTCATCTGTCAGATCACACCCAGCATGCGCATGGATTCGGCCACGCGCACGAACCCCGCGATATTGGCGCCCAGAACATAGTCACCGGGTGCGCCGTATTCTTCGGCAGTCTGGTGGCAAGTGTCGTGTATGCCGCGCATGATGTTGGCAAGCCGGGTCTCGGTTTGCTCGAAGCTCCAGCTGTCGCGACTGGCGTTTTGCTGCATTTCCAGCGCCGAGGTCGCCACACCACCCGCATTGGCTGCCTTGCCCGGTGCGAACAGCACACCTGCATCGCGGAACACCTTGACCGCCTCTGGGGTCGAGGGCATGTTCGCACCTTCGCCCACCGCCAACACGCCGTTCTTGACCAAACTCCGCGCATCCTTGCCGGACAGTTCGTTCTGGGTGGCAGAGGGCATGGCGACATCACAGGGCACGTCCCAGATCGACCCTTTGTCACAGGCGATGAAATGCGCGCCCTCACCCCGGCGGCGGGCGTATTCGGAAATCCGTTGGCGGCGCTGGGTCTTGATCTCTTTCAGCAACGCCAGATCTATACCCTTTTCATCCAAGACATATCCGCTGGAATCGGAACAGGCGATGACCTTGCCGCCAAAGGACTGCACCTTTTCTATTGAATAGATCGCCACATTGCCCGAACCAGACACAACCACCGTCTTGCCGTCGAAATCCGTGCCGCGGGTTTTCAACATCGCATCGACGAAATAAGTGTTGCCATAGCCCGTCGCCTCGGTCCGCGCACGTGATCCGCCATAGGCCAGCCCCTTGCCGGTGAACACGCCGGCCTCAAAGCGGTTGTTCAGGCGCTTGTATTGCCCGAACATATACCCGATCTCGCGCCCGCCCACACCGATGTCACCGGCAGGAACGTCGGTCTGTTCGCCCAGATGCCGGTGCAGTTCGGTCATCAAGGACTGGCAGAACCGCATGACTTCTGCATCCGAGCGGCCTTTCGGGTCAAAATCAGACCCACCCTTGCCGCCGCCAATCGGCATACCTGTCAGCGCATTCTTGAACGTCTGCTCAAACCCCAGGAATTTGATGATCCCGACATTGACCGACGGATGGAACCGCATTCCGCCCTTGTAGGGCCCCAGAGCCGAATTGAACTGCACACGGAAACCGCGGTTGATCTGGACCTGACCCTGATCGTCCGTCCACGGGATGCGGAAAATGATCTGCCGCTCTGGCTCGCAGATCCTCTCGATCAGCGCCTGGTCAAGATAGTGGGGATGCTTGGCAACCACACGCCCCAGACTTTCCAGAACTTCGTGAACGGCTTGGTGGAACTCTGGTTCACCCGCGTTGCGTCGGATGACGTCCGCGAGGATCGGTTGTAGCTTTTCGTCTATGCTGTTCATCGTGCCAATACCCGCCGAAAGTTGTGTGATGTCCGCCTGCTTTTTCAGCAATTAGCGAACAAAAAGAGCAAAGTGAACAAGCGATGGGCAAAATATATCTGGAATTGGCGGGGCACCCACACTCAGCTGGGCACCAAGGTCATGGCCGAGACGCCCGCTGATCCCGCTGTCTTGTGAAACAGGCGGCGGGATCAGCACTGTCGCTGCATTGACCGGCCAGTGGGCGGATCAGCGTTCGGCGGGCGGCTTGACGGTCACGACCTCAAGCTGCCGTGTTTCGTCATCCCGGGTCACCCAAGAGATCTTCGCGCCGACACTCAGTCCCAAAAGCGCCACACCGACGGGCGTGACGACAGAGATGCGGTGTTGGTCAATATCCGCATCTTCGGGAAAGACCACAACGACAGTCTGAACCCGGGCAGTGCTCAGGTCGCGGTAAGTGACCTCGCTGCCGATGGTCACGATGTCGCCACGCAGTTTTTCCGGAGAAACCAGCTTGGCACGGGCGATCTCATCGATCAGCCGTTCCCCAAGCTCTGGGGAACGCCGCATCATCGCCGTGGCAAGGGTCTCGAGTCGACCAACCAAGGTCTTGTCCAGAAGGATTTTCGGCAGTCGCGGTGACGTTTTTGCGTGTGCCTCAGTGCTTGGAGCAGGGGTATTCATGGATTTGCTTTCTTTATGGATGAGCAAGAAATGGGGCCGGACAGCTGAATTTAGACTGGGGACCACACTGGCTTTTGCCGTTTGCATGGTCATGCAGCGCGATGGGCCTCAAACACCCGAGGGGCCGACAAGGCCGCGGGACCGGCATCGACGTTGAACTGTCGCACCTTGCGGAACCGGCGATCCGCCTGGAAATGCGGCGCTTTTGTCCCGATCGTCGTGCCCGTCACGCTTGCGATGTGGATACCCGCCTGCCCTGGGGCATGCTAATCGGGGCTGCCTTGAGAACGCTGTCCGGAAACGTGCATGCGCCCTACCTTAACGAAATCACTGGCGTTTCGGTCGTCTGGGGCTGTGGCAAGATGGATAAACCCGGAGCAGCAGCGCGACAGGCGCGCGTTCAGACCACCCCGGGCAAGGGGCGGTTCTGTCGGAAAATCCGGAATATGATCGACACCATCATCATAAGTTGAATCTGTGCATTCAGACCACAAGAGTCAATGGCCGTAGATCTGATACCCGGCGCACACCCGCCCCGATAACGCCACCTTGCGCTGGTGTTTGGCCGGATGTGCCGCACAAGGTGCACCATATATATGGTAGCAGCCAAAACGCGACTACACTCGGGCACCGCAGGGCCAGACGTTGACGAACGTGGAAAGCTTTGGCCAGAATAGGCCCGAGCCGTTGAATTGACGCCTATGTGAACCAAGTTTCAAACTAATCCGTAACGTTTTGGATATTTCGACCGTCATCATGGTAGGCAGACAATGAAAAGGAACCGTTACCTGTGACGCTACATATCCGAAACCGGGTTGCTCAATACCTGTTTGCCAACCTGGACCCATGAAAAAGCCCCTGCTTTTTGGTCTTCTGGTCGCGGTGACAATCGGGCTTATGGTCGGGTTGCGCCCCCAGAACATCGACCTAGATACGTTCCGCACATGGCTGGACCGTGTGGACGACTGGCGCGCTGCACGGCATGTCACCCTCGCAGTCGTGTTCTTTGCCGCCTATGTCCTGGTGACGGCCTTGTCACTGCCATTGGCTGTCTGGATGACATTGGCGGCCGGGGCATTGTTCGGGTTCTGGGGCGGGTTGCTCATCGTATCTTTCGCATCGACGATCGGCGCCACGTTGGCCTTTCTTGCGTCGCGATACTTGCTGCGCGATTGGGTCCATGACCGGCTTGGAAATCGCGTGAGCGCCATCAAAGAGGGGCTGACGCGGGACGGGGCCCTGTACTTGTTCACCCTGCGGCTGATCCCGGTGGTGCCGTTCTTTGCCGTGAACCTGCTGATGGGCCTGACCCCGATCCCCGCCACAACGTTCTATCTGGTGTCGCAGACAGGGATGCTTGCGGGGACCGCGGTCTTTGTGAATGCTGGAACCCAGCTTGCCCAGCTTGAATCCCTGTCGGGGATTGCATCCCCTGCGCTTCTTGCGTCCTTTGCCCTTCTGGGCCTGTTTCCCTGGTTTGCCCGCATGTTCCTGAATGTCATCAAGCGCCGAAAAACCTATGCCCGATGGAAACGTCCCGCCCGGTATGACCGCAACCTGATCGTGATCGGCGCGGGGGCGGCTGGCCTTGTGTCGTCCTATATCGCCGCCGCGACCAAAGCGAAGGTGACATTGATCGAGGCGCACAAGATGGGCGGCGACTGCCTGAACTACGGCTGTGTTCCGTCCAAGGCGCTGATCAAAAGCGCGAAGGTCGCACATCAGATGCGCCATGCCGACGACTATGGTCTGGACTGCGCGGTGCCGACGTTTTCATTCGCAAAGGTCATGGCGCGGGTTCATGCCGTGATCGCCGACATCGCGCCGAATGACTCGGTCGAGCGGTACACAGATCTGGGCGTCGAGGTCCTGCAAGGCCACGCAAAGCTGATTGATCCGTGGACCGTTGAAATCGCCCTGACAGATGGCAGCACACAGCGCCTGACCACCCGGGCCATCATCATCGCGACGGGCGCAGCCCCCATTGTGCCAAAGCTGCCCGGGATCGAGGAGGTTGACTGCCTGACCTCGGACACCTTGTGGGACACGCTGCGCGACCGGACCGAGGCCCCTAAACGGCTTGTCGTGCTGGGCGGTGGCCCGATCGGATCGGAACTGGCGCAAAGCTTTGCGCGGTTGGGGTCACAGGTGACACAGGTGGAAATGGGCCCCCGCATCTTGATCCGCGAGGACGAAGAGGTGTCGGCGCTGGTCAAGGCGTCGCTGGACCGCGACGGGGTCCGGGTCCTGACCGGACACAAGGCGCTGGCCTGCGGCGTCGCCGATGGCACCAAATGGATCGAGATCGAGCACGAAGGCCAGACATCGCGCGTCGAGTTTGACGAGTTGATCGCCGCAGTGGGCCGCAGCCCAAGGATCAAGGGTTTCGGGCTGGAAGAGTTGGGCATCCCGGTCTACCGTGTTGTCGAAAACAACGTATTTCTGGAAACGATTTACCCGAACATCCTTGCGGCAGGTGATGTGGCTGGCCCCTATCAGTTCACCCACACCGCCAGTCATCAGGCCTGGTATGCCACAGTCAACGCCCTGTTCGGGGCTTTCTGGCGGTTCAAGGCGGACTATCGGGTGATTCCATGGGCGACCTTCACCGACCCCGAAGTGGCCCGCGTCGGCCTGTCCGAGGCCGAGGCAAAGGAAAAGAACATCCCCTATGAGGTCACGCGCTACAACCTGGACGACCTTGACCGTGCCATTGCCGACGCCGCGACAACGGGCCATGTCACGGTGCTGACCGTACCAGGACGCGACCGCATCCTTGGCGTCACGCTGGTCGGGGCGCATGCGGGCGACCTGATCTCGGAATTCGTGTTGGCGATGAAGCATGGGCTGGGGCTGAACAAGATCCTTGGCACGATCCACATCTATCCCACCATGGCCGAGGCAAACAAATACGCGGCAGGCGCATGGCGCCGCGCACATGTGAACCCGGCGCTGCTGGGCATGGTCAAGCGCTTCCACGACTGGAGACGGGGATGATCGACGCCGCGCTCTTGCCTTTGCAACGACGGGTCCTGACCCCGCCCGGTCAGTGGCTGGCCTCGCGCGGTGTCCACGCCGACCATATAACAATTGCGGGCTTTTTCATTGGCGTGCTGGCGGTGCCGGCACTGGCCTTTGGCGCTTACGGTGTGGCACTGGCGTTGCTGGCCCTCAACAGGCTGGCCGACGGATTGGATGGCTCGGTGGCGCGACTTTCGGGCCCGACAGATCGCGGGGCATTCCTGGACGTCGCCCTCGACTTTGTGTTCTATGCGCTGTTTCCGCTGGGCTTTGCCCTTGCGGCGCCCGCAGAGAACGCATTGCCTGCGGCCGTACTGATCGCGGCATTCGTGGGAACGGGGTCATCTTTCCTCGCATTTGCGACCATCGCGGCCAAGCGCGGCGACAAGGCTGCGGCCTTTCCCACCAAAGGCATCTACTATCTTGGCGGTTTGACCGAGGGGTTCGAAACCATTGCCGTTCTATCGGCAATGTGTTTGTTTCCGCAGGCATTCCCGCTACTTGCCTACGGATACGCAGCCGCCTGCGCGCTGACCACGGTCCTGAGGTGGCGGCAGGGCTGGCTTGCGTTTTCCGAAAGATCGTGACCACCGGACCGAACAAGATGGGCGCGAAACCGCGCTTGGTTCAGGGACAACCCGTTCTCCAAAGGAGATGCTATGAGACTTCCGCTTCTTGTCGCCCTGTCGCTGGGCATTGCCACGCCCGCGCTTGCCGATTGGCAAGACACCCTGGATGCCGCGCGCGGTCAGACAGTCTATTGGAACGCCTGGGGCGGAGATGAGCGCACGAATGCCTTCATTGCCTGGGTCAGCGAACAGACCGAAGCCGCGTATGGCGTGAAGGTCACACAGGTCAAGCTGACCAGCACGGCCGAGGCCGTGACCCGGGTCATTGCCGAAAATGCAGCTGGTCAGAATGAAGGCGGCAGTGTGGATCTGATATGGATCAACGGCCCCAACTTCGTGGCGATGAAGGAACAAGGCTTGCTGCATGGCCCGTTTGTGGGCGGCCTGCCCAACGCCCGGTATCTGGACCTTGGGCCGACATCTCCCGCCTCGGTGGACTTTACCGTTCCGGTCGAGGGCATGGAAAGCCCGTGGCGGCTGGCGAAGTTCGTCTTTGTCTACGATTCGGCCCGCGTGACAGAACCGCCACGCACGGTCGCCGCCTTTGTCGATTGGGCTGTGAAAAACCCAGGCCGGTTCACCCATCCCAGCCCGTCAAACTTCATGGGGGCGACATTCCTGAAGCAAGCCCTGATCGAGTTGGCCCCCGATACCACCGTTCTTCAGCAACCCGTCACGGATGCGGATTTTGAAACTGCGACGGCCCCCTTGTGGGCCTGGTATGACGCGCTGCGCCCCCACATGTGGCGCGGGGGGGAAACCTACCCGGAGAACCAATCGGTGCAGCAGCAATTGCTGAACGACGGCGAGGTGGACATCACGATGTCCTTTGACCCGGCATCCACTGCCGCCGCGATTGCCGAAGGCTTGCTGCCCGAAACCGCGCGGGTGTTTGTGCCCGAGGGCGGCAGCATCGGCAACATCAGCTTTGTCGCAATTCCCTACAACGCGGCCAATGCCGAAGGGGCCGAAGTGGTCGCGAACTTCCTGCTGGATCCGGCGACACAGGCGCATATGCAAAACATCGAGGT
>JAUSPL010000258.1 GCA_030656535.1 Gemmobacter sp. | reverse complement strand
TGTCGTCATCCGGATCGCTGTTGCTGCTCTGCTCTGCTCTGGGTCGAGAACACCTGAAACAGATGGATGTGCAGGTCAAATCCATCATGGACGCGGTCTTGATCATCATTGTCATCCTCTGGGCCCCAACGGCACAGGCATTTTTAGTGAGCTGAATGCGGTCAAATCTGGCGGCTGAATCAGAAGGTGCTTTGCCCAAGCAAGCCGGCCTGACAGGTCCGGTGACGCTGGCAAACCTGTCACAAAGCCGGGCTGCCCTTGACGGGTTGCCCGCGTCAGATGCGTTGGATCTGACGGGTGTGACAAAGCTGGACACAGCCGGGGCGTGGCTTATCACGTCATTTCAGGCCACCAGAGCCGCCGAAGGAAAACCTGTCACGATCGTCGGGGCCAAAGATACCCAAGCCTTGCTGCTGCGGGCCGTCTCAGACGCACTGAAGCCGGCGCCAAAGGCGCCAAAGCGCCGCGTCCATCACGAGGCAGGCGACGGGCTGTTTCGGCTGGGCGAAAGCGTCAATGGCCTTGCCATGGGTATCGGTGGCAGCTTGGGCTTTCTGGGTCTTGTTATCGGGCGGCTGGGCAACACGGTGTTGCACCCGTCGCGTCTGCGCCTGACGGCATTGGTCCATCACATGCAGCATGCCGGGCTGAACGCAGTACCGATTGTCGCGCTTATGGGGTTCTTGATCGGTATCGTCCTGGCCTTTCAGGGTTCAGAGCAGCTTAAACAGTTCGGGGCAGAGGTATATGTCGTCGACCTTATCGCGATCTCGATCCTGCGTGAACTGGGCATCTTGCTGACTGCGATCATTGTCGCGGGACGGTCGGCCTCGGCGTTCACCGCCGCCATCGGATCGATGAAGATGCGAGAAGAGGTCGATGCCATGCGGGTTCTGGGCCTTGATCCGATCGAGCTTCTGGTCTTGCCCCGCGTTCTGGCGCTTGTCATCTTGTTGCCTGTGCTGGGGTTCATCGCCAGCATGGCAGGGCTGCTTGGCGGCGGCCTGATGGCATGGATCGACCTTGGCATTTCGCCGGGCATGTTCCGGACGCAACTTCTGGTCAATACAGACGTGTCACACCTGCTGGTCGGCCTGTCCAAGGCGCCGGTGTTTGCCGTCATAATCGCAGTCGTCGGGTGCCATCAGGGCATGCAGGTCAAGGGGAACACGGAATCTCTGGGCAGCCGGACGTCACGGTCAGTCGTGGTGGCAATCTTTCTGGTCATTGTGGTTGACGCACTTTTTTCGATCTTTTTCGCGCTGTTGGGTGTGTGATGCACGATGACCCGATCATCACTGTTCGAAACCTGACGAACCGCTTTGGCAAGACGGTGGTTCACGACGGGCTGGACCTCGACGTCATGCGCGGCGAGGTTCTGGGCGTCATCGGCGCGTCCGGCTGTGGCAAATCGCTGTTGTTGCGCACCATCGTCGGGCTGCAAAAACCTGCCGCGGGGCAGATCACGGTCATGGGGACGGATGTGCTGACCACAAAGCCGGGCGGCGCGCGTGCCGTCGAGGATATGTGGGGCGTCATGTTCCAGGACGGTGCCCTGTTTTCATCGCTGACAGTCCGGGAGAATGTAGAGGCACCGATGCGCGAAAAGCTGGCCATTGATGCAGATACACGAACCGCGCTGGCAGACCTGCGGATATCCATGGTCGGACTGCCGCCGCGCGCAGGCGATCTTTACCCGTCAGAGCTTTCTGGTGGGATGCGCAAACGGGCCGGGCTGGCGCGGGCGCTGGCGCTGGATCCTGAAATCCTGTTTCTGGACGAACCCACCGCAGGTCTCGACCCGATTGGTGCGTCCGAGTTCGACGTGCTGATCAGGTCAATGCAAAAGACACTTGGTTTGACCGTATTCCTGGTCACCCATGATCTTGACACGCTTCACGCCACCTGTGACCGCATCGCGGTGCTGGCTGACAAAAAAGTCCTGGTGACCGGGACGATGGCGGACATGATGTCGGTCGAGCACCCTTGGGTTCATGCTTATTTTCACGGCCCGCGTGCCCATGCCGCACAGCCGACAGAAGGGGTCAACTGATGGAGACACGTGCGCGCTATATTCTGATCGGGGCCTTCACACTGCTCAGCCTTTTGGCGGCGCTTGGGTTTATCATTTGGCTTGCCAAGGTACAACTTGACCGGACCTACTCACAGTATGACATTCTGTTCGACAATGTGGCCGGACTGGGGCAAGCCAGCCCCGTGCGGTACAACGGCATTGACGTGGGCCATGTCCTGACCATTGGTCTGGATGAAGATGATCCGTCGCTGGTACGCGTTCGCATTGAGGTCAATGCCAACACCCCGGTGCGGACAGGGACCGTCGCGACGCTGTCGTCCCAAGGGGTGACCGGCGTGGCGTTTGTGGCGCTTGAAGGCGGAAAGTCAGGCAATGAATGGCTTGTTGCCGTCCCCCCGGCGACAGTTCCGGTGATCGCCTCAAAACCCTCGGTCGTGCAAGGCCTGATTACCGACGCGCCCGACCTTCTGGCTGAAGCGATTTCCCTCATGCGTGACATTCGCGGCTTCACCACGCCCGAGAACAGTGCCGCGATCACCGCGATCCTGAGAAACGTCGAAACCGCGACGGCACGAATCGACGCAATGGCAACCCGCACCGAAACCGTAATGGCCGCGGCAGAGAAGACCCTGGCACGCGCCGATGCAGCGCTGATCGAGGCCCAGACAACATTTGCCAGCGCAAACACAGTCATCGTGGCAGAGATGCCCGCGTTGGTCGCGCGGCTGAAGACCGCCATAGATGATGTCGGGCGGTCGGCTGCCGGGCTAGAGGCTTTTACGAGCAACGGTTTGCCGCAATTCGGGACGCTGGCGCAAGAAGCCCGCACCCTTGTTGCGGGTATCCGCGCGCTGACTGATCGCATAAGCAGCGACCCCAGCCGCTTTTTGCTGGGCAACCAGGCCCCGGCTTACAGGAGATGACACCCATGCCGTTGATCCGCCCCATTTTGCTGTCGCTGGTGTTTCCGCTGCTGTTGGGTTGCGGCGCCCTGAAAACAATTTCTGACGCCGGCGCGTCCCTGGACGCCTTCACCTTGTCGCCTGCGACCACGACCGCCGCTGCCGCCTCTGGCACGCGGCATCTGGTCGTGGAAATGCCAACTTCGGCGGGGGCCTTGTCAACCGACCGGATCCTGGTCAAGCCTATCCCGTTCCAGGCGCAGTACCTGCCAGATGGCCGGTGGTCAGAACCTGCCCCGGCCCTTGTCCAGACGCTGCTTGTCGCCTCATTCCACAATTTGGGCGGATTTCGACTTGTTGGCCGGAATGGCGCGGGGCTGCAGCCCGACCTGACCCTCATGACGGAACTGCAGGAATTCCACTCCGAGCCGTCCGTCCCCGGCGAAGCACCTCTGACTGTACGGGTCAGCGCCATGATGACACTGATCCGCGAATCCGACAGGCGGATCATCGGATCGCGGCGGTTCACTGCCAGCGCCATAGTTACGACAGACACGACGATTGCGCTGGTTTCGGGGTTCGATAGTGCTTTGCAAACGGTTCTTCAAGCAGCCGTCAAATGGACACAGGGACAAGCAGGATAATTGCTGCTTGGCATCCACAGGCATCTTGGCCTTGCCGCAGATCCCATGGACCTCCGCCCTGCGGCAGACGCGCGGGCGCGGGTCGCGGACAGCCTGCCCTCCTCGCACGGCGTGCCAGCCAGGGCCACACGGACGTCAGCCCATGGGGCATTCGCCAGCAAGCGGTCCCGGCAGGCAACAAGCCCGTCGTCAGGCATCCCCATCCATGATGCGCGCCATTTCGGTGATGACGATCAGCGTCAGAACCGAAACCCGTGGGCGTCCAGTTCAAGCTGGGTCGCGGTCATGCTGTGGTTTGCCACAGTATCTTTTGCCGCAAGAAACCTTCCAGCGCCACGCGTTCCTGCAAAGTCGTGATATCGCGCCACGACCTGCCCACGGCTGAGGGTGATCGCCGGCCACGCGGTGACCTCGATCCCTGCATAGGGCGTATAGTCGACGTTGTGGTGCAGGCGGTCGTTATCTATCGTCCAGGAATAGGTGTCGTCCCAGATGCAAAGGTCCGCATCAGCGCCAACCGCGATCGTCCCCTTGCGACCTGACAGTCCATAAATCTCGGCTGCGTTGGCGGAGGTCAGCGCGACAAAGCGGTTGATGTCGATACGTCCGGTCTGCACCGCCCGAGAAAAGAACAGTGGCATCCGCAATTCGACACCGGGCATGCCGTTGGAGATACGCGTGAAAGGCACGTCACGACCGTGTGCGAACTTGCCAGTCTCGTCAAAGCGATAAGGGCTGTGATCCGAGGATACGACATCAACCGTTCCATCACAGACCGCCCGCCACAAAGCCTCACTTTCCGCGGGACTGCGAAGCGGCGGGCTGCAAATGGCCTTGGCCCCCTCCAAACCGGGTTGGTCCAGCAAGGATTGCGGCAGGGTCAGATACTGTGTGCAGACTTCGGCGAAAACGGTGGTGCCGTTGTCACGTGCCATCCCGATCACCTGCAATGACCGACCGGAAGACACATGCACGATCATCGTCGGCACGTTGAACAACTCGGCGATCGCACAGACCCGCATCACCGCCTCTGCCTCGGCGATGGCAGGTCGTGCGGCCAGATGGTATTTCGGCGCGGTCAGATTCTGGTCCAGCAACCGCCGGGTCACGAAATCGATGATGCCGCTGTTTTCGCAATGGACCATCACCACGCAACGGTGATCGCGCGCCTTGCTGAACACATCCAGAAGCGCATCATCATCCATCCGTATCGCAGGATAGGTGGTGAACACTTTCAGCGATTTGATACCCGCATTGCAGACGTCAGCCAGTTCAGTCGCAAAATCGGGATGCGTGGGATCCGACAAGATCAGGTGGAAGTTATAGTCGATCACGGCGTTGCCGCTTGCGCGCGCGTGATACTCGTCGATGGCCCATCTTACCGACTGTGTGCGATGCTGCGCGGCAAAGGGAATGACCGTGGTTGTTCCACCACATGCCGCAGAAACCGTCCCCGAGTAGAAGTCGTCGGAGTT
>JAUSPL010000215.1 GCA_030656535.1 Gemmobacter sp. | reverse complement strand
TGCGCGGATCACCCCGGCGAACACCGCGACCGAGGCTGCATCCAGCGATACCGTGGGTTCATCCAACATCCAGACCGGACGCCCGGTGACCAGAAGCCGCGACAATCCAAGACGGCGCTTTTGCCCCGCCGACAGGTTTTGCGCCTGACGATCACGCAAGGTGGTCAGGTTCATGGCAGCAATCGCCCCATTGACCGCCTGCGCCCCTGTGCCAAAGATCGCCGCCCAGAACATCAGGTTTTCGGTCACCGTCAGCGTGGATTTCAAGCCGTCGGCATGGGCCGCATAGGCCAGGCTTTCGGCGGGCATCCCGACCGTTCCCGCAAAGGCCGGCTGCAACCCTGCAAGCGTGCGCAGCAATGTCGTCTTGCCGATCCCGTTGGGCCCCCGCAAGATCAGCGCGCGGCCAGGGGCAAGCGTAAAGCTCAACCCTTCAAGCACGGCCAATCCGCCGCGCGTCACTGTCAGATCGGTCACGACAAGGTTCATGGCCGAAGATTTATCCCATCCTGATGCGGCACGAAAGCCTTAGACCGGCAACAGGGCTGCGGCAATGCGGCGCCCCTCGGACAGACAGACGTTGTAGGTGCGGCATGCGGCCGGGCTGTTCATCACCTCGACGCCGACACCTGCATTTTCCAGCGCCGCGCGAAAGGCTGCGGGAACCTGGGCGATTTCGGCGCCGGTCCCGATGAACACCACATCCAGCGTCGCGGCATGCGCCAGCAACGTGGCGGTGTCGTCATACCCGCCCCATACGACCGCGCCACCCGGCAGCACGGCTACCGGGCCTTGATGCGCGACCCCGGCGACCCGGAAAAACCCCGGACCATAGCCATCCACCGGGCGCGATGCGCCGAAAGCCACCTCTGTCAGTTTCATTGCGCCAACCCCTTGTCCCACAGCGGCAACCCGATCAGCGCGGACGCCGCAATCATCACCCAGGCCAACGTCCGGTACGTCGCCACACGATCCGGATGAAACAGCCGCGATCCGACCAGATTGCCCAAAGTGAACGGCACCAGCAACAGCGCCGAAAGCATCGCCAGCGGCACGGACAACTGCCCCGCCAGCGCCAGCATGGCGGTCAGCATGACATCGACCAGAACCAGAAACAACGTCATGTTGGCGCGAATCTGCGCCACCGGCAACGGGCTTGCCATGTAATACAAGATCACGGGCGGCCCAGGCAGCGCGGTTGCCCCACCGACAATACCCGAGACACACCCAACCGCCGCGGTCACGCGCGGACCGCGAGGTCCGCGCCACTGCCACCCCAGCGCCAAAGCTGCAACGGTGGTCAGCCCCAGCAGGCTTGTGCCCCACCGAAAAGACTCGGGGCTGAGCGCCAACAGGGCCCAGATGCCCAGCGGCACCCCAACCAGCATACCCCCGACCAAAATCAGAACCTCGCGCCCCGCGCCGTTGCGCAACGCGCCCGGTACGTTCGCCATCGGGCCGATCAGATCAATCAGCACCAGCACGGCAACCGCCTGCGCGGGCGGCAAAACCGCACCCGCGATCGGCATGTACACAAGGCCGGACCCGAACCCCGCAAATCCGCGCACCAACCCCGCGAGCGTCACCGCCAGCGCCAGAACCCACAGCCCGGGCAACGCCAGAGCCTGATCCAACACGGCGGCGGCGGTCACTTGTCAGGGTCGGAAAACTGGGTGCCGCTGGGGCCTTCGCCGGTGGGCTTGGTCCATTCGCGCTTTGTGCCCAGATACAGAACGAGGTTCTTTGCCATGAAGACCGACGAATAGGTTCCGACGACCACACCCCAGGTCATCGCAAACACAAAGCCCCGGATCACGTCGCCACCCAGCACCAACAGCGCAATCAGCGCAATCAGCGTGGTCCCCGAGGTCATCACGGTGCGCGACAGGGTTTCGTTGACCGAAAGGTTCATTACATCGCGCAAAGGCATCTTCTTGAACTTGATCAGGTTTTCGCGCAGCCGGTCAAACACCACCACGGTATCGTTGATCGAATAGCCCACGATGGTCAGCAACGCCGCAACGATTGTCAGATCGAACCGGATCTGGAACAGCGAGAATATCCCGATGGTCAGCAACACGTCATGGACCAGCGCCGCCACCGCCCCGACCGCAAACTGCCATTCAAACCGCAGCCAGACGTAGATCATGATGCCCACCAGCGCCAGAGCCACCGCGATGATCGCCGACTGCACCAGTTCGCCCGACACCTTGGGTCCCACGCTTTCGACCGACGGAAAGGTCACGCTGGGGTCCACGGTCTTGATCGCCGCCTCGACCGACGCGATCATTTCCGGCGATACGCTCGCCTCTTCGTCCTGAGCCTGGATGCGGATCATCATGACGTTCTGGTCATCCCCGAACGTCGGGTCAAACACCTCGGAGATCACCACATCGCCCAGTCCAAGCGGGGCAATCGCCTCGCGGTACTGCGCCACGGTGACGGGCGAGGTCGTTTCCGAGCGGATCGTGGTCCCCCCCCGGAAATCGATCCCGAAATTCAATCCCATGACCAGAAATACCGCAATCGACGCGATCATCAACACAACCGATGACCCAAGGGTCAGCCACTGATACTTGAAAAAATCCAGCGTCGTGTGATCGGGAACGAGTTTAAGCCTGCGCATTGTCATTCCTTCTCAGACGGTGATGGTCTTGGGTCGCGTGCGGTCGAACCACAACACGATCAGCAGGCGGGTGACAAAGATCGCCGTGAACACCGAGGTGAAAATGCCGATCCCCAGCGTGATGGAAAACCCGCGCACCGGACCTGTCCCCATGATGAACAGGATCGAGGCGACGATGAACGTGGTGATGTTGGCGTCGACAATGGCCGACAGCGCGCGTTGATAGCCAAGCTCGATGGCGCGCGCCGGGCCTTTTGCGGTGCGCAATTCCTCGCGGATCCGCTCGAACACCAGCACGTTGGCATCAACAGCCATCCCGATGGTCAGCACGATCCCGGCGATGCCCGGCAGTGTCAGCGTGGCCCCGATCAGCGACAGCACGCCAAAGATCAGCGCCACGTTGATCCCAAGCGCGACGTTGGCCAACACCCCGAACCAACCGTAGGACGCAATCATATAGGC
>JAUSPL010000208.1 GCA_030656535.1 Gemmobacter sp. | reverse complement strand
TCACGCGCCCTAGCTCTGTCAGGCAGTTTGCTGGCGGCGCTTTCGGCTGGCATGGTGTTCTACTCTTATGGCACGGCCGACGGGTTCCAAAGCATCGACGCCGTGCGCAGCCTGTTGATATTCATTTCAACCTGGTGGCTGGCTTGGGGGGCTGTTGGCGGTCTTCTGGGCCTGACCACCCGCGCGACACCGCCAGAAAACCGGGTTGCCGGTCCGATCACCGGGCGCACCGCCGTCCTGTTTCCGGTTTACAACGAGGACCCGCAGATCTCGTTTGCGCGCATCGCAGCCATGGACGCGTCCTTGCGCGCGACAGGTGACCCCGCGCTGGTGCATTTTGCGATCCTGTCCGATACCCGCAATGACGTCATCGGCCTGCAAGAGCGGCGCTGGTTTGCCCGTCTGGTGCGCGAAACCGGCGGCGAAGGTCGGATGTTCTATCGCCGCAGGGCGCTGAACACCGGCAAGAAGGCTGGCAATATCGAGGATTTTTTTGTCACGTCGGGTGCGAACTACGATTACGCGCTGATCCTTGACGCAGACAGCCTGATGGAAGGCGACACCATTCTGGAGATGATCCGCAGAATGGAAGCGCAGCCCGATCTTGGCCTGTTGCAAACCCTGCCCCGGGTCATCAATGCGCGGGCAAGGTTTGGCCGGGCGATGCAATTTGCGGCGTCATTCTATTCGCCTGTCTTTGCGCGCGGCCTGGCCATGATGCAGGGGCGCACTGGCCCGTTCTGGGGGCATAACGCGTTGGTCCGGGTCCGCGCCTTTGCCGAAAGCTGTGCCTTGCCAGAACTGGCAGGCCAGCCGCCGTTTGGTGGCCACATCCTGAGCCACGACTACGTCGAAGCCGCGCTGTTGGCACGCGCAGGCTGGACGGTGCGGTTGGACGACGACCTGACCGGGTCCTACGAAGAGGGGCCAGAGAACATCATCGACCACGCAAAGCGTGACCGGCGCTGGTGTCAGGGAAACTTGCAACACTCCAGACTGTTGGGGGCACCGGGCCTGAAACCCTGGAGCAGATTCGTGTTCTTTCAGGGCATCTTTGGCTATGTCGCGCCGCTGTTCTGGCTTGCGTTCATCCTTGCAAGCATTGCAGCCCCACATTTTGTAGGGCTTCCCAACTATTTCCCCGAACCGTATTGGCGGTTCCCGGTGTTTCCCCCCGATGAAACCGCCAAGGCGGTGGGGCTGGCGGTCGGCATATTTGGCCTGCTGTTGATGCCCAAGTTTCTGGTGGCGCTGGATGCAGCCGTGTCGGGGCGTTCGCAGGGCCACGGCGGAAGCCTTCGCGCAACGATCTCGATGCTGATGGAAATTGCGCTGTCGACGATCACGGCGCCGCTGTTCTTGATGTTTCAGACCCGCTCGGTGTTGCAGGTTCTTTTGGGGCGCGACGGAGGTTGGCCCGCCAACAACCGCGGAGACGGGCGCCTGACTCTGTCGGATGCTTGGGTCGCCAGTCGCTGGATCACCGTTTACGGTGTCGCCGGACTGGTGCTGACTCAGGCGCTGGCACCAGCATTGCTGCTGTGGTTGATCCCGATCAGCGGGCCGATGATCCTGGCACCTGTCATCATCTGGTGGACATCACAAGACAGCCAGTCTTGGATCTGGACCGTACCATCGGAATTGATAACGCCGCCGGTCGCTGCGGCACATCAAGCCATCATGGCTCGCTGGTCCGAAGCCCCGCCAGCCACCAGCGTCACACTGCCCGAACCCGGCACAGCGCAGGCCTGACGCGCATCGCGGCACATGGTGCACAGATCGAAGGCCCGGGCTTGGGGGGGGACCTTTCGATCCTCAGGCCCCCTGTGTCGCCTGATCGCGCATCGCGGCCTCCAGATCCATCCACATCACCTCTATGACATTGCCATCCGGATCAGAAAAGCTGCGGGAATACATAAAGCCATAGTCCTGCAGCTTGTCGTTGTCCCGCCCACCCGCGGCGATTGCCGCATCGGTGATTTCATCCACGGCCAAACGGCTTTCGCGGCTAAGTGCGACCAGAACGGTGCACTCGGCTGCCGGGTTGCCAACAGGGCGCGGCGCGAATCCTGCAAAACGGTCACGCGTCAGCACCATGAAATAGATGCTGTGCCCGATCACGATGCAGGCCGCCGTATCGTCGCAAAACCGCTCATCAAACCCGAACCCAAGCGCGGCATAAAATGCGCGCGACCGGGCAAGATCAGCAACAGGCAAGTTGACGAAGATCATCTGTGTCATGCGCGGCCCCGGATGCGGTCCAGGGTCAAGCATGACACGCGCAGCGCCCCGTGTCACCTACGGCCGCATATCGGCGCTGGCACCCCTTGCCGTCGCAGGGGGCGAGATTCATTCCCGCAGTCAGATCTACCGCAGTCAGATCGGCTCGGATATTGGACCTGACGCCCCCCGGAATACCGGCTGGGCGAAGATGCCGCGCGGCAAGGCCGCCCGCATTCGGGGCTTGCGGCGCCTATAGATTCTCTGGCTGTGGCATGCCCAGGACGTGATAGCCGCCGTCAACCCGGACGATCTCGCCAGTGGTGAAAGCGCCATAATCCGATGCAAGGTACACAGCCGTGCCCCCCACGGCCTCAAGCGTGGCGTTCGAGCGCAGGGGCGCATTCGCTTCGGTGTGGCGAAACGTTGCACGGGCTCCGCCGATGGCAGCACCGGCCAGCGTTTTCATCGGGCCGGGGGACACCGCATTGACGCGAATCTTTTGCGGGCCCAGATCATTCGCCAGATAGCGGACGGCTGATTCCAGCGCTGCCTTGGCCACACCCATCACGTTGTAGTTTGGCGTAACCCGGTTCGAACCGCCATAGGTCAGCGTCAACAGACAGCCTCCGTCCGGCATCATTTCAGAGGCCCGTCGCGCCACATCGATAAAGCTGAAGCAAGAGATCGCCAGCGAGTTCGTGAAGTTCCCCCGACTTGTGTTGATAAACCGGCCCGTAAGCTCGTTCTTGTCGGAAAAGGCGATGGCGTGGACAAGAAAATCCATCGTGCCCCATTCGGCCTTTAGCCGATCAAAGCAGGCGTCCATCGACGCATCGTCCGATACGTCCACATCCACCAGCAAACTGGACCCGACCGAGGCCGCGAGGGGCTCGACGCGTTTCCCAAACGCTTCCCCCTGATAGGAAAACGCCAGTTCCGCGCCCTGATCGGCCATCGCGCGGGCGATACCCCAGGCAATGGACCGCTCATTCGCGACGCCCATGATCAGGCCCCGCTTGCCCTGCATTAGTCCAGCCATACCGGCTCTCTCCCAAACTGGCCGGATGTCAGCCGTGAAACTTGCTCAATACGAGAGAGGCGTTGGTCCCGCCAAAGCCAAAGCTGTTGGACAGCACGGAATCAAGATCGACCCCGTCGCGCATCGTCGTGACGATTTCTTCCGGCTTCAGGTCCGGATCCAGTTGGGTGACGTTGGCCGAGGCCGCAATGAACCCGCCCTGCATCATCAACAGGCTGTAGATCACCTCGTGTACACCCGTTGCGCCCAGGCTGTGCCCGGTCAACGACTTGGTGGACGAGATCGGCGGCACGTGTCCATCGCCGAACACCCGCCGGATCGCCTTGACCTCGGTCACGTCACCCGCCGGGGTAGAGGTTCCGTGGGCGTTGATATAGCTGATCTTGCGCCCCTCGGGCAGCGTGGACACCGCAAGGCGCATCGAGCGCTCACCGCCCTCGCCAGATGGGGCAACCATATCCTGTCCGTCGGATGTCGCGCCATAGCCTGTCACTTCGCCATAGATCTTTGCCCCGCGCGCCAGCGCATGGGACAGCTCTTCAAGCACGACCACGCCACCGCCACCCGCAATGACAAACCCGTCGCGTGTGGCGTCAAATGGGCGGGATGCTGTCTCGGGGGTGTCGTTGTACTTTGAAGACATCGCGCCCATCGCGTCGAACAGACACGACAGCGTCCAGTCCAGTTCCTCGCCGCCGCCCGCGAACACGATGTCCTGCTTGCCCATCTGGATCAGTTCGGTGCCATTGCCGATGCAATGCGCAGAGGTCGAACAGGCAGAGGTGATCGAATAGTTCACGCCCTTGATCTTGAACGGCGTCGCCAGACAGGCCGAGTTGGTGGACGACATGCAGCGCGTCACCATGAATGGCCCCATACGTTTGGGTGCGCCCTTTTCCATCACGATCTTGTGCGCCTCAAAGAAGTTCGAGGTGGATGGCCCGCCCGACCCCATGATCAGGCCCGACCGCTCATTCGACACATCGGGTTCGGTAAGGCCCGAATCCGCAATCGCCTGCTCCATCGCGATAAAGTTGTAAGCCGCCCCGGGCCCCATGAAACGCAGATTGCGTTTGTCGATGTGGTCTTCCAGCACGATCTGCGGCATGCCGTGGACCCGGCTGCGGAAACCGTGTTCGGCATAGGTCGGTGCGGGCACGATGCCGGACCGACCGGCGCGCAGGGACGCCTCGACTTCGGTTGCGGTGTTCCCGATTGGGGAAACGATCCCGATCCCCGTGATGACGACACGACGCATGGGCAACTCTCCTTCTCTTGAACTCCTCCTGCCGCGCC
>JAUSPL010000206.1 GCA_030656535.1 Gemmobacter sp. | reverse complement strand
GGTGGCAACAAGACCCGCAAGCTGGAATTCCTGATGGCCGAAGCGGTGGCGCAGGGTGCGGACATGGTGGTCACCCAAGGCGCCACCCAGTCGAACCACGCGCGCCAGACGGCGGCCTTTGCCGCGCGGATCGGGATGGATTGCCATATCCTGCTGGAGGATCGCACCGGGTCGAACGATCCGAACTACAACAGCAACGGCAATGTGCTGCTGGACCATCTGCATGGTGCTACCACGGAAAAACACGCGGGCGGCACCGACATGGTGGCCACGATGGAGGCCGCAGCCGAGCGGATGCGCGGCGCGGGCCGCAAGGTCTATGTTATCCCCGGCGGCGGGTCGAACCCGACCGGCGCGCTTGGCTATGTGAATTGCGCCTATGAACTGGTTGGGCAGGCGAATGACCGTGGCCTGGTGATCGACCATATCGTGACCGCAACCGGCAGCGCGGGCACGCAGGCGGGGCTGATCGTAGGCCTGAAGGCCATCAATGCCCAAATCCCGCTGCTTGGCATGGGCGTGCGCGCCCCGAAGGACCGGCAAGAGGCGAACGTCTTTGCACTGGCCGAGCGCACGGCGGAAAAATTGGGCTGTCCGGGCGTGGTGAAGGCTGAGGATGTGGTCGCAGATTGCAGCTATGTCGGGGCGGGATATGGCAGGCCAGGGACCGACACAATGGAGGCGATCTCGATGTTCGCCCGGCTGGAGGGCCTGTTGCTGGACCCGGTCTATTCGGGCAAGGCCGCGGCGGGGTTGATAGACTATTGCCGCAAGGGGGTTTTCAAGGCGGGCGAGAGCGTGGTGTTTCTGCACACCGGCGGCTCGGCGGCCCTGTTCGGGTATGACTCTGCGGTTTCCGCGGCATCAGCCGGGGGGGCGGCCTGACGATGGTTCAGGGCGACAAGCTGTTTCGGCGCGTCGGTGTGCTCGGTGGCATGGGGCCAGAGGCCACCGTACTGCTGATGCAGCGCCTGATCGCCGCCGTGCCTGCCACCGACGATGCCGACCATATTCCGCTGATCGTGGACCAGAACCCCCAGGTGCCATCGCGCCTGCGTCGTCTGATCGACGGGACGGGCGATGATCCGGGGCCCGTTCTGGCCGCGATGGCACAGCGATTGCAAGCGGCAGGGGCCTTGGCGCTGGCCATGCCTTGCAACACCGCACACCACTATGCCCCCGCCATCCGCGCGGCCGTGTCGATCCCGTTGCTGGACATGGTGGCACTGTCGGTTATGCATGCGCAGGGGCTGGCGGGGCCAGGGGGCAAGGTGGGCATCCTCGCCTCGCCCGCCGTGCGGCAGATCGGGCTGTTCGATGCCGCGCTTGTCGCCGCGGGGCTGGTCCCCCTCTATGCCGAAGAGGACGCGGCGATGCTGGCGATCATCCGCCGCATCAAGGCGGGCGGGCCCGACGACACCAGCCGCGCCGAATTGCGCGCTGAATCCTCCGGCCTGCTGGCGCGCGGCGCGATTGTGCAGATGATCGGCTGCACCGAATTTTCACTGATCGCCGGGGCAACCGACCCTGGGGCGCAGGCCTTCGATACGCTCGATTGCCTGGTTCAGGCCATCCTCACCTTTGCCACCGCGGAGCAGGCAGCATGACCAACGCGGCGTGCGGCCAGGGAAACCCTTTCCAACGGTGCCCTACAACGAAACGAGATGCAGAATGACCGGTCCAGCCCCACATGATCCCTCTCAGCCCTGGCTCTGGCCCGAGGAGACCTGGCGCGCCAAGCTGGCCAAGGTGCGCGCCGGGCGGTCCTTGATGCCGCGACAGTGGAAGGGCGGCGCGCGCATGGCCGTGGCGCTGTCCTTCGACAGCGATCACGAGACGTTCGAGCTGAAGAACGGCGGCACTTCCATCGGCAAGATGAGCCAGGGGCAATACGGCGCACGCCGGGGCATCGGCCGGGTGCTGGCGGCGCTGGAGCGACATGCGGTGCCTGCGTCTTTCTTCATGCCCGCGGTTGTGGCGATGATTAACCCCGACGAGGTGCGGTCGGTCATCGCAAATGGGCATGAGATTGCCCTGCACAGCTGGATCCATGAGTTCAACTCCGGCCTGGACCACGCGACCGAGCGGGATCTGGCGCTGCGCGCGGCGGAGGTGCTGGAAAAACTGTCCGGTGTCCGCCCCGTGGGGATGCGCACCGCGTCATGGGATTTCAGCCCGCATACATTGGCCATCGCGCGCGAAATGGGGCTTTTGTACGACTCATCGCTCATGGCCGACGACGAGCCCTATGAGCTGCTGGAGGATGACGAGCCGACCGGCATCGTGGAAATTCCGGTGGAATGGATCCGCGATGACGCACCCTATGTCGCCATGGACCGCATGACCGGCACGCGCCCCTATGGCAGCCCCACGATGGTGGCCGACATCTTTGCGCGCGAACTGGACATGGCCTGGGAAGAGGGCGGGCTGTTCCAGTTGACCATGCACCCACACCACATCGGGCACCGGTCGCGCATGTTCATTCTGGAAGACATCATCCGGCTGGCCAAATCCAAGGGCGATGTGTGGTTCTGCACCCATGCCGACCTTGCGCGCTATTGTGCGGATGAATGCGGGCTGGCCACCCCGGCGCCGCGCGCCTGAACCATGGTGCCGATGGCCCCCGACATCTCAAGACTGATCGCAACACAGGGAAAAAGGTAAAAACATGCAAAGAAGAGTGTTTCTGACCACCGCCGCCATCCTGACGATGATGACGGGCGCCGCCTTTGCCCAGGGCAAGGAGCGGCTGACCATCGACCTTCCGGGCGATGCGGCCACGCTGGATCCGCACCTGCAATGGAACACCGATAGCTACGTCATCTATCGCAACATCTTTGACAACCTGGTGACCCGCAACACCGCGGGCGAGATCGTGCCGCAGATCGCACTGTCCTGGACCTATCTCGATGACACCACCATCGAGTTCAAGATCCGCGACGATGTCACCTTTCATGACGGGTCCAAGCTGACCGCCGAGGATGTGGCCTTTTCGATCAACCGCATCATCGACCCGAACCTGAAAAGCCCACAACTGGGCCAGTTCAACCAGATTAGCAGCGCCGAGGCGATGGATGCCGTGACGGTGAAGGTGCTGACCAAATCGGCCTATCCGGCGCTGATGGCGCAACTGGTCAAGCTGTCCGTCGTGCCCAAGGCCTATGTCGAAAAGGTGGGCGACGAGGAATTCAACGTCAAGCCGATGGGCAGCGGGCCCTACAAGTTAGTCGAATGGCGCAAGGGCGTCGAAACCGAACTGGCGGCCTATGACGGCTACTGGCGCGGTACACCGCCGTTCCCGTCGGTGCTGTTCCGCGCCGTGCCGGACGTATCGACCCGCATCGCCGACCTGCGCACCGGCCGCGCCGACCTGATCCGCGAAGTGCCCCCAGACCAGGCCACCAGCATCACCGGCAGCGCGGGTGCAGCCCTGTTGTCAGGGGCGACCGAACGGGTCGGCTACCTGTATATCAACGCCGAGGCGGGCCCGACCGCCGATGTGCGGGTGCGCAAGGCGATTGCCCACGCCATTGACCGCCAGACCCTGATCGACGCACTGCTGGAAGGCTATGCCGCCCCGGTCAACATCATCGGGGCCGAGCCGATCTTTGGCTATACGCCGGATGTGCAGGGGTACGACTATGACCCCGCCAAGGCCGCGGCGCTTATCAAGGAGGCCGGTGTCGAAGGTGCGACCGTGGAATTCCTGACCTCGCCGGCCTACAACCGGGCGCTGGTCGAGGCGATTCAGCAGATGGTGTCCGAGGTCGGGCTGAAGGTCGAGATCTCGTCCAGCGACCAGGCCACCTTCCTGAAGCGCCGTCAGGGCGAGGCGTCGAATGCCGGCGGTCTGGCCGTGGGGGCGTGGTCCTGCGCTTGCCAGGATGCGGATGGCATCATCTATCCCTTGTTCCGCAGCGGCAGCATCTGGGCCAAGTACAGCAACGCGGACTATGACGTGCTGGTGGATGCGGCCCGCTCGACGCTTGATTCAGACAAGCGGATGGATCTGTACAAACAGGCCTATGAGATCCTGCGCGAAGACGTGCCGGGTGTGGGGCTTTACCAAGTCTATGCCCTCTATGGCGCGTCGAGCAACCTGAAGTGGGAGCCGACGGCCAACGAGGCCATGTTCATCATGGACATGAGCTGGCAGCCGTAACGGCACCGCCAAGCCTAAATCTCTTCTGATACGGAGGCGATCATGCTGCACTATGCCTTTCACCGCACGATACAAGCCATCGTCGCGATCTTTGGCGTGCTCACGATCGTCTTCGTCATCATGCATCTGTCGGGGGATCCGACCCTGCTGCTGGTCCCCCAGGATGCCTCTGCTGAAATGATCGACGAACTGCGCCGCCAACTAGGGTTTGATCGCCCGATTGGCGTGCAGTATCTGGAATACCTGAAGGGGCTGGCGCGTCTGGATTTCGGCATCTCTGTCGTGCAGCGCGTGCCGGCCCTTGATATTGTGCTGTCGCGCCTGCCCTACACCATCGAGCTGGCGGCAGGGGCACTGCTGGTCGCGGTCGGCGTGGGTATTCCGGCGGGCATCATCATGGCGACCATGCGCGGCAGCACCATAGATCGGGTGCTGACCGCCATCGTGGTCACCGGCCAAAGCGTGCCGACGTTCCTGTCGGCGATCCTGTTGATCTTTGTCTTCGGGGTGACCCTGCGCTGGCTGCCCACATCAGGGGCGGGCGATCTGTCGGCGCTCATCATGCCGTCTATCGCGCTGGGTGCGCTGTCGATGTCGACCTTCGCGCGCATGACCCGCATTTCAATCATCGACGAGTTGGGCAAGGATTATGTGCGCGCCGGGCGGGCGCGAGGCCTTTCGATGGCGCAGGTGGTGGGCCGCCATGTGCTGCGCAATGCCTCGATCCCGGTCATCACCATCGCCGCACTGGAGATCGGCAACCTGCTGGCCGGGGCCGTCATCATCGAGACGGTCTTTGCCTGGCCCGGCATCGGCCAGTTGGCCATCCAGTCGATCCAGTCGCGCGACTTTCTGGTGGTGCAGGTGATCGTTCTGTTGATCTCGTTTGTATACGTGCTGACCAGCGTGCTGGCCGATCTGGTCTATGTCGTCGTCGATCCGCGCATCCGTCTGGTCCGATAGGGAGAATGGCCGTGAACACCTCCCTGAGCGCGTTGCGCCTGCGTCTGGGCAGGGTGCCGCTGACCATCATCGTGGTGTCGGTCATCCTGGGGGTGATCGTGCTGATGGCGATCTTTGCGCCGCTCATCGCACCGATGGACCCCAACAAGCAGACGTTGCTGGCCCGGCTGAAACCGCCCGGCTTCTCCTATCGTGGCGATACCTTCTGGCTGGGCACCGATGATCTGGGGCGCGATCTGTTGTCGCGCACCATCCATGGGTCCAGGGTATCACTTGGGGTGGCGGTTTTGTCTGTTCTGGTCTCGACGGTGGTGGGCGTGTCCTTGGGCATGATCGCGGGCTGGTTCCGTGGCTGGACCGAAACGATCATCATGCGGTTTGTCGACATCATGATGTCGATCCCGGCGATCCTCTTGGCGGTGCTGACCGTCGCGGTGCTCGGGCCGGGATTTTTCAAGCTGGTGCTGGTGCTGGGGCTGACCCGCTGGCCGCGCTATACCCGCGTTGCCTATGCGCAGACCTTGCAAGTAGCGAACCTTCCCTTCATCAAGGCCTCCGAACTGGCGGGGGCGGGGGCGGTGCGCATCCTCTTTCGCCATGTCCTGCCAAATATCGCGGGGCCGGTCCTGATCGTGGCCACCGCCGAATTCGGCCTTATGATCCTGTTCGAGGCGGGGCTGTCGTTTCTGGGGCTTGGCATCCAGCCGCCCTCGTCAAGCTGGGGGTCGATCATGAGCGTGGGCCGCCAGTACATCGAACGCGCCTGGTGGATCGTCCTGATGCCCGGTGTCGTACTGTTTCTGCTCGTTCTATCCGTCAATGTGC
>JAUSPL010000204.1 GCA_030656535.1 Gemmobacter sp. | reverse complement strand
AGTGGCAAGCCGCGCGTTTCAGCGTGAACTGGCCTATCGCGCGATCGGCGTGGATGTCGAGGCGCAGCCCTGTGCCGGGGTGGTCGATGCCATAGAGTTGGGCGATGAAATTCTGGCCGAGGCTCTGGTGCGCAGCCATGTTGAATCGCTGAAGCGCCGGATGCCACACCCCGAGGCCGCAGTCCTGGGGTGCACCCATTACCCATTGATGGAAAAGGCATTTCAGGATGCGCTGGGGCAGGGCGTCAAGGTGTTTTCGCAGGCCAATCTGGTTGCGGACTCGCTGTCGGACTACCTGATCCGGCGGCCGGAATATCTGGGTCGTGGCACGCAGTCGAAGTTTCTGACGACAGGCGACCCGGACAACGTGTCGTCGAAGGCCACACAGTTTCTGCGCCGACGGATCACGTTCGAATCTGCCTGACCAGTCTTCATCGCCATGCGATGCCTTTGAATGATGACGTTCGGCCTTGGTCGTGCCGCGCTGATCCGGTGATGGCCGCTGTCTGCGCCCATGAGCGGGCGAACGGGACAGGGTGCAGTCCAGACAGTTCGTGAACACGCGATGGGACGTTTGAAAACCTCATGGCGCCTTTGACGCGTTGGCCGATGTCGTAGAATGCTGCAGCCTGTGGTCACGATCAGGTGCAGACACATGCGGCCTATGATCGCCCCCCTGCGTTGCGAACGGCCTGAGTCCGGTTAAGTTACGGAATTTATTTGACTAAGCTAATCATGGTCCGTCAGTTGAGCTGGCGCCTCACTCGCAAAATAGCTTGCATCCGTGGCGGGTCCGCTTCAGAACAGGACAGTTTTTTCAAAGGGGCCGTCATGACCTTCAACGTCGCCATCCTGGGTGCTTCGGGCTATACTGGGGCAGAACTTGTCCGCCTGATCGCCACACATCCGTCGCTGCGCATCGCCGCCTTGTCGGCGTACCGCAAGGCAGGACAACGCAAGGGCGACGTCTATCCTCAGTTGCGCCATCTTGATCTGCCCGTTCTGGGCACAATTGAACAGATCGACTTTGGCGGCATCGACCTTGTGTTTGCCGCCTTGCCGCATGGCTTGTCTCAGGCGCTGGTGCGCGATCTGCCCCGGTCGGTCAAGGTCGTAGACCTTGGGGCCGATTTCCGGCTGCGCGACCCGGCTGCTTACGAGAAGTGGTACGGGGCCGCGCATGTCGCCGTCGATTTGCAGGCCGAGGCGGTCTATGGCCTGACCGAGTTCTACCGCGATGACATTCGCAAGGCCCGCCTGGTGGCTGGAACCGGGTGCAACGCGGCAACCGTTCAGTTCGCGCTGCGGCCGTTGATTTCGGCAGGACTTATCGATCTTGATGACATCATTTGTGACCTGAAAAACGGCATTTCGGGCGCGGGACGGTCGCTTAAGGAAAACATGCTGTTTACCGAACGGGCGTCCGATGTTCTGGGCTATTCCCAGGGTGGAAAACACCGGCACCTCGGTGAATTCGATCAAGAGTTCAGCGCCTTGGCGGGGCGCCCGGTCGAGATCATGTTTACCCCGCATCTGGTGCCGATGTCGCGCGGGATTCTGGCGTCGTGCTATCTGAAGGGCGACCCGAAGGCGATCCACGCAGAGCTTGCGGCGCGCTATGCCGACGAGCCGTTCATCGTGGTGCTGCCGTTCGGCCAACTGCCGGGAACGGGTGCGGTGACAGGGTCGAACTATTGCCATCTCGGCGTGACCGGCGACCGCAAACCTGGGCGCGCGCTGGTGGTCTCGACGCTCGACAACCTGAACAAGGGGTCGTCGGGGCAGGCGGTTCAGAATGCGAACCTGATGCTTGGGTTGCCAGAAACCGACGGGCTGTTGTTGGCCCCGATTTTTCCATAGGAGGCGTGGATGGCTGGGTTCAAATCCCTGAAAAAGGCGCGCCGCGTGCAGGTCTTGTTGATCGCGGCGGCGGCGTTGATGGTGTCGGTCGGGTTGGTTGGCTATGCGATGCGCGACGGGATCAACTTTTTCCGGTCGCCCTCGCAGGTTGCCGAAGCCCCGCCCGGCCCGAATGAGACCTTTCGCATCGGCGGCCTGGTCGAAGAAGGCAGTCTGGTGCGTGGCCAAGGCGAAACCGTGACCTTCCGGGTTACGGACGGTGGTGCATCGGTCGCGGTGGCCTTTACCGGGGTCCTGCCAGACCTGTTTGGCGAGAATCAGGGCATGGTAGGGACCGGCAAGCTGGTCGACGGAACTTTTGTCGCGCATGAGATCTTGGCAAAGCATGATGAAACCTACATGCCCAAAGAGGTGATCGACGCGCTGAAGGCACAGGGTGTCTATCAGGAACCGGACGCAGCCAAAGGCGGATCTTAACCCTTTCTGAACACACTTGCCGCAGGTTTCAACTGCAGGAAGTGTGATGAAAAGTGTGTCCAAGATTGCCGAAGAAATCGTCGCCCGAGAGGGCGGCTTTGTGAATGACCCCGATGATCCCGGCGGTGCCACCAACTGGGGCGTCACGATCCACACTCTGCGCCGGCTGGGGTTGGACCTGACAGGCGATGGCGTCGTGTCAGAGGCCGATGTCCGTCGTCTGACCAAAGCACAGGCGGTCGACATCTACGTTGAACATTATTTCAAACGGCCAGGCATCGCGGCCCTGCCTGACCCGCTGCAACCTTCTGTCTTTGACATGTATGTCAACGCGGGGTCCAACGCGGTGCGCGTGTTGCAACGCATGCTGGTCAAGATGGGGCACGATACGACGGTCGATGGCGCGATCGGCCCGCAAACGGTGCGCAATGCCCATGCGGCGGCGGTTGGGGCCGCTGATCTGATCGCCGACGCTTACGGGATCGAGCGGCGGAACTATTACTATGCCTTGGCGGATGCGCGCCCCGCCAGCCGCAAATACGCCCGCAAACGCGACGGTGGCAAAGGTGGCTGGATCGTCCGGGCCGAGGAGTTCATCGCTCAAAGGTTTCATCTGACTGAATCACAGCATCGGGCAAGGACAGCATCATGGGCGTGATAGGCAGGGTGATCGGCAAAGGTGGTGCTGTGGCCGCGCTGGAGGCCGCAGCAGGGCTGGCCAGCGCTTTGACGCCGCATGCCACCCGTCGGATGGAGCTGTCTGCCGAGGCCGGGCAAGCGGCGCTTGACCAATACGGTGCAGAGTTCAACCACCCCAGGCTGGGATGGTTTGACATTTTCGTCAACGGGTTGAACCGTCTGCCCCGGCCCATGCTGGCGCTTGGGACGCTGGGTCTTTTTGTCTATGCGATGACCGATCCGGCGGGATTTGGGGTGCGCATGCAGGGACTTTCTTATGTGCCTGATCCGCTGTGGTGGCTGTTGGGGGCCATCGTCGCATTCTATTTCGGGGCCCGAGAGACGTATTATTTCCGCAACCGTGCGCAGGTGGCCGAAGGTGAAACCGCCGACCGTTTGCCCGACGCGGTCCCAAAAGATGGGGCTTGGTCGGCCAACCCGGCTTTGGCGGCGATGGGGCATCAACCCGGCGACAGGTAACCGTGCCGCGACCAAGAGGCGCAGGGCATTGGCGGAACGGAAATCTGCGGGTATGGTGTGCCCATGATCGCAGAACTCGGCCACTTCGCCCTCG
>JAUSPL010000203.1 GCA_030656535.1 Gemmobacter sp. | reverse complement strand
CTGAACATCGCCGATCTGGCGGTCAAGGTGTCCGAACTGCCAGAGGGTGAGGATGCGTTGATCCGGGTGGCCGGTGTCCTTTTGATGATTGTTTTCGCGGTCAAGGGCGCGCTGGTGCCGTTCCAGTTCTGGTTGCCGGGCACCTATGCCCACGCGCCGGGGCCGGTGGCTGCGCTGTTTGCCGTGATGACCAAGGTTGGGGCCTACGCAATCTTGCGGTTCTATACGCTGGTGTTTGGGCCCGAGGTCGAGGCGACCGGCACATTCTTTGCCGATCTCTTGTTGCCAGCTGCGCTGATCACGCTGATCGTCGGAATGGTCGGTGTGCTGGGCGCACGCGGGCTTGGCCGGTTGGCGGCATTCGCGGTCGTGGGGTCCATGGGCACCCTGTTTCTGGCCATGAGCATGTTCACGCCTCAGGCCACGGCGGCTGTTCTTTACTATATGGTCCATTCCACGTTTGCAGCGGCCCTGATGTTTCTGGTCGTCGACATGGTGCTGGAACGGCGCGGGACCGGCGACCTGACGTCAGCGCGTCGGCCGATCGCCCAGCATGGTCTGATCGCTTCGCTGTTCTTCGCTGCCGCCATAGCAATGGCCGGAATGCCGCCGCTATCGGGGTTTGTGGGCAAACTTCTGGTATTGGATGCCCTGCGCGGGCACCCGATGATGCCGCTGCTGTGGGGGACGATCCTGGTGACCTCCTTGGTTTGTATCGTCGGGATGGCGCGGGCAGGCAGTACCCTGTTTTGGAAGGCGCACTCCACACAAGGCGAGCCGGCGGCGACAAACCCCTATCCGATGGGCTTTGTCGCTGCATTCGCGCTGCTTGCGTTGATCGTGCTGCAAACCGTCGCTGCGGGACCGCTTATGGTCTGGTTCGAGGCAACCGCAGCACAAGTGCATGACACCGGGGCTTACATTGATGCTGTGCTTGGCCTCAGGGGGAACTGACCGATGATGCGAAAGATATTTCCCCATCCCTACCTGACCCTAACCTTGGTCCTTGTCTGGCTTGCGCTTATGAACAGCATCAGCCTGGGCGGGGCGGTGTTCGGCTTGATCATGGGCATCACCATCCCGTTGATGACAGCGGCGTATTGGCCTGACCGTCCGCGCATCAACAGCTTGCCAAAGGTGGTTGCGTATTTCTTCCTGGTGCTGTGGGACATCGTCGTCGCGAATTTTACCGTGGCCAGAATTGTGCTGTTCATGCCCAAGGCAAAGCTGCAACCGGCATGGGTCACGATCCCGCTTGACCTGCGCACCCCCGAGGCGATCACCTTGCTGGCGGGGACGATCACAATGACCCCCGGCACCGTGTCCGCAGATCTGTCGGCGGATGGTCGCGCGATTCTCGTGCATTGTCTGCATGCACCGGACTCGGCAGGTGTGGTCACCGAAATCAAGTCCCGCTACGAAGCCCGGCTGAAGGAGATTTTCGAATGATCGAGTCTGCGCTGATATTCGCGTTCGGCTGTTTCGGACTGTCCTTGCTGATGAACCTCTATCGGGTTGCGTTCGCACCAGGTGCGCCTGACAGGATTCTGGCGCTCGACACCATGGTGGTCAACATGATCGCCCTGTTGATCCTGTACGGCATGTCGCAGGGTACAGCGGTGTATTTCGAGGCGTCAATGCTGTTTGCGATGACCGGATTCATTTCAAGCGTAGCATACGCCAAGTTCATGCTGCGCGGCGATCTGATCGAATAAAGGGGTATTGCAATGCTGGCAGAAATCGTGATTTCGGCGCTCCTGGTGATCGCAGGTGTCTTTGGCCTTGTCGGGTCTTACGGGTTGTTGAAACTTCCGGGCACGATGAGCCGGCTGCACGCGCCAACCAAGTCGTCGACCATGGGGGTCGGCGGCGTCTTGCTGGCGTCGATGGCCTATTTCGCGGTGTTCATGGATCACTGGTCGTTCCACGAGTTGATGATCACGCTGTTCTTGTTCCTGACCGCGCCGATCACCTGCCATTTTATCGCCAAAGCCCATATCCACCGGGAAGAGCGACCCGAAAACCTGCCACCAACCGGGACCGACGCTGGGTGGGCCACCTTCGACGAGGCCGCCGATCCGGCCGAAACCAAGGGAAACTGACGGCTTGACCGGGGCGGTGTTGGGGGCCTGCCGTTGCGGCGTGCAAGCAGAGGGATTTTGCAACATGCAGGGAGCGGGTCTGCACGATCAGCGCGCGGGCTTCCATCGGTCCTGACCAAATGGTCAAATCTTGCGTGGCGCTGCGATCCGTGCCACCTTCGGTCATCCATGGCGGAGGCGACCCCGTGCTGACCGAACAATCAACTTCCTTGCGCTTGCCGCAGGTGCTCGCGCAGACGCACCCCCGCAACCCGGGCATGCCGCTTGATCTGGACTGGGTCGCAGCGGTGCAGGCCAACACTTCGGCGATCGAACGCCGCGCGGCGACTTTGCCGGGTCGGCGGTCGGTCAAGAAGGACTGGCAGGCGGCATGGTTGTGCAAGGCGATCAGCGTGATCGATTTGACCACCCTTTCGGGCGACGACACGCCGGGACGGGTCCGCCGTCTGTGCGCGAAGGCGCGACAGCCGGTGCGGGCAGACATCCTGGACGCGCTGGGGATGCAGGGTCTGACGGTCGGCGCGGTCTGCGTCTATCATGACATGGTGGAAACCGCCGTTGCGGCGCTGGATGGGTCCGGCATTCCGGTTGCGGCCGTATCCACCGGGTTTCCGGCCGGTTTGTCACCGTTCCCCCTGCGCATCGCGGAAATCGGGGAAAGCGTGCGGGCAGGGGCGCAGGAAATCGACATCGTGATTTCCCGCCGCCATGTGCTGACCGGCAACTGGCAGGCGTTGTATGACGAAATGGCCGAAATGCGCGCGGCTTGTGGCGCGGCGCATGTCAAGGCGATCCTCGCCACCGGCGAACTTGGCACACTTCGCAACGTGGCCCGGGCGTCATTGGTTTGCATGATGGCCGGGGCTGATTTCATA
>JAUSPL010000197.1 GCA_030656535.1 Gemmobacter sp. | reverse complement strand
CTGAACCACTTTGCGGTGCGGTCGGCCGAGAGCTTTCTTGTCAAACGCGAGCGCCGCCGGGTGAACCATGTCGAACGCGATCAGGGGCAGCACTACTGGTTCCGGATGGACCACAATGTTGACCGCGACACCTCGATCCAGACCCGGATCCCGCTGTTGCAGGCGGAATGGGACCAGCTGTTGGCCGACCCTGATATCCGCGCGGCGCATGAACACTCGGTCACCTGTCACCGCGCCAAGGTCGCCGAACTGCGCGCGACCGAAACCTATACGCAGTTTCACGCTGACCTGACGGGGGACCGGATGCGCAATCTGTCGCGCCATCTGCAGCATTTCGGATCTGCGGTGTTTGCTGCGGGGCCGGGTGTTGTTCCTGATGACATCGCACTGGCCCCCAGCCTTGCGCCGGATTTCTTCTTTACGGTGCAGTTTGACGGCGAAGCCGAGCATTGATCGCGTGATTGCCGGTGACAAACCCAGCGTCGGGGATGGTCCGGGCCGGACGATTGCGGCAGGGCGCGCATCGTCCATTGGTCGCAAGTGCGCAGTGCCGACTTGACCGCGGCGACGGCGCGACCCACCCTGACACCAACTTGGGGAGGAACCCGTGACCCGCACCATCGCCGCAATCGACGACGTTCAGCAGATGCTGGCCGAGCAATCCTATGTCTGCGGCCGTGCGCTGGCGACGGTAACCTTTCTGGCGCTGCGCCTTGGCCGGCCCCTTTTTCTGGAAGGTGAGGCAGGCACCGGCAAGACCGAGATCGCAAAGGCGATTGCCGCGGCGCTTGGCCGTCGGCTGATCCGGCTGCAATGCTATGAAGGGCTGGACGCGGCGTCGGCGGTTTATGAGTGGAACTTTGCGGCCCAGATGATCGCGATCCGCACGGCCGAATCTGGCGGCGACATCGACCAGATGCGCACAAACCTGTTCGGGCCGGATTACCTGATCGAACGCCCGCTGTTGCAGGCGATGCGTCCACAACCCGGCGGGGCGCCGGTGTTGCTGATCGATGAGATCGACCGCACCGATGAACCGTTCGAGGCCTTCTTGCTGGAGGCGCTGTCGGATTTTCAGGTCACTATCCCGGAACTGGGCACCATCAAGGCCCCCGAACCCCCCATCGTGATCCTGACCTCGAACCGTACGCGCGAGGTGCATGACGCGCTGAAGCGCCGATGCCTGTATCACTGGGTTGATTACCCGACCTTTGACCGCGAAATCGAGATCCTGCATGCCCGCGCCCCCGAAGCGTCCGATACCCTGTCGCGCGAAGTCGTGGCCTTTGTGCAGCGCCTGCGCACCGAGGATCTGTTCAAAAAGCCCGGTGTGGCGGAAACCATCGACTGGGCAAAGTGTCTGCTCGCGCTGGATGTTCTGACCTTGTCGCCCGAGGTGATCGCCGACACGCTGGGCGCGGTCTTGAAATACCAGGACGACATCGCGCGCCTGCAGGGCCTTGAGACCAAGCGCCTGCTGGACGAGGCGCGTCGCAGTCTGGAACCCGCCTGACCCTGTGACGCAGCCTGCTTGTCATTCGCCGTGTTGAAATATCCTGCGGGGGCCGGGGAAAGACCCCCGGCCCGTCGTTAAAACCGAAGTGGCCGATCCATGCCTGAATACGCCCCGCTCGACATTCCCGATGACGGCAAGCTGACCCATAACATCACCCATTTCGCCCGTGCTTTGCGCAGGGCGGGGCTGCCCATCGGGCCGGGCCGGGTCATCGAGGCGATCCGCGCCGTGGCAGCCGCAGGGTTTACCCGGCGTGACGATTTTTACTGGACTCTGCACGCCTCCTTCGTGAACCGCCCCGAAGAACGGCAAGTGTTCCATCAGATCTTTCGCCTGTACTGGCGCGATCCGCGCTATCTGGAACACATGATGTCGCTGATGCTGCCTGCCGTGCGCGGGGTGCAGGAAGAACAGGCCGCCGCCGCCGCCGCCAAACGCGCGGCCGAGGCGCTGCTGGACGGTGCCGAAGGCCCGACCCCGCGCGACTCCCCCGCAGACGATGGCAAGACCCAGATCGAGATTGACGCCAGCCAGACGGCGTCAGCCGATGAACGCCTGCGCACCCTGGACTTTGAGCAGATGTCAACCGACGAGGCCGCACAGGCCCGACGGATGCTGGCGCGCCTGTCCTTGCCGGTGAAACCGATCCCCACCCGACGCTTGACCGCCGATGCCACGGGCCGCAAGCCCGACTGGCGCCGGACCATGCGCGCAGCAATACGGCAGGGCGGAGAGATCACATCAATCGCTCGCCGCAAACCCGCAACCCGGTGGCCCAATCTGGTGGTGCTGTGCGATATTTCCGGGTCCATGTCGCAGTATTCGCGGATGGTGCTGCATTTCGTGCATGCGGTCGCCAACCGGCAGGGTCAAGGCTGGGCAAAGGTGCACGCCTTTACCTTTGGGACGCGGCTGACCAACATCACCCGCCATCTGCGTACCCGCGATGCCGATACGGCACTGAAGGCCGCGGGCGCCGAGGCGCAGGATTGGCAGGGCGGCACGCGGATCGGCGCCTGTCTGCATGACTTCAACCGCGATTGGTCGCGCCGGGTGCTGGGGCAGGGCGCGGTGGTGTTGCTGATCACTGACGGGCTGGACCGCGATGATGCCAGCGCCTTGGAGCGCGAGATGGAACGCCTGCATTTGTCGGCGCGTCGGCTGATCTGGCTTAACCCTTTGTTGCGCTGGGACGGGTTTGCCCCCAAGGCGCGCGGTATCGCCGCCATGCTGCCGCATGTGGACAGCTTTCGCGCGGGTCATTCCATTGCGACGCTGGAATCGTTGGCCGCTGCCGTGTCGGATGCGGGCGATGGGGGGGAAAAGGCGCGCCTGATGGCGGTGCTGGGGACCCTGCGGCAGGGCGTCGCAGCCTCTCGGACTTGATCCAGGTCAAGGTGCGCACTAGTTCATTGATACAGGATTGCTTTATGGCGTGTGCTTCTCGTCATTTCGCAAGATTGTCTGACCGCTCGCCTCCCCGAGCGTTCGGACAGGCAGGACCGCACTTGATGCGTGCTTGCAGAAACGACCCGCCGCACCTCCCTGCGGTGGGATCCTTGACCGCCCGCCTCCCCGGGTGGAAATGACACGCCGCAGGACCTCCCTCCTGCGGCGATTGTCATCTTTCAACAACCGGGGACTGGTCAAAGGTGGTACTGGCGCCCTGCGCGCTCCAAGGCCATAGTGGCGTCGGAGGTAGCCGCCATGACCCAAGCCACGCACGACCAGATCCCCGAAATCGCCCTTGAATGGCACCGTGCCGGACGCGGGGCCGTTCTTGCCACCGTGATCGAAACCTGGGGGTCCGCGCCAAGACAGGCTGGCAGCCAGTTGGCAGTCTCGGGTGCGGGCGACATCATGGGGTCGGTGTCGGGTGGATGTGTCGAGGGTGCCGTGGTGACCGAAGGCCTTGAGTCGCTGGCGGACGGAACATCCCGGATCCTGACTTTTGGTGTCAGTGATGAAACCGCGTTCAACGTGGGTCTGGCTTGTGGGGGGACGATCCGCGTGCTGGTCGAACCTGTGGGGGCCGGGATCCCGGTCCCGATGCTGGAAGATCTGGTTGCCGCCCGCGCCGCCCGCACGGCATGCGCCTACGGCGTCCACCCTGACACCTGGGCGCGGCGACTGGTCGGGGCTGATACCGATGATGCTGCCATCCGGGCGCGGTTCCGGTCGGACCGGTCGGGTCTGGAAGACTCGGGCGAGTTCATCGCCGTCCACAATCCGCCCTTGCGGATGGTGGTGGTGGGGGCGGTTCATATCGCCCAAAGCCTTCTGCCGATGGCGCGTCTGGCTGGCTATGACCCGGTGCTTGTTGATCCCCGCGAGGCATTCGGGGCGGATCTTCGGTTTCCGGGCGAAAAGATCATGCATGACTGGCCGGACGACGCTTTGGCTTTGATCGGGCTGGATGCCCGAACGGCGGTGGTGACTTTGACCCATGACACCAAACTGGACGATCCGGCGATCCTTGCGGCACTGGGCTCGGATTGTTTTTATCTGGGCTGTCTGGGGTCGACCCGCACCCATGCGAAACGGTTGGACCGGCTGCGCGCTG
>JAUSPL010000193.1 GCA_030656535.1 Gemmobacter sp. | reverse complement strand
TTGAACCCCATGTCCCACATCCGGTTGCGGATGGACCGCACGACGTTCGACCGCAGCATCATGTTCTGGTGCAGCGTGTCACGGCGCAGGTCAAGGAAACGGTAGGTCAGGCGGGTTTCCTCGGGGTAGTCGGGTTCGCCGAACACCGGAAGCGGCAGATCTTCGGAGGCGCCAAGAACGGTCATGCTGCGCACGTAGATCTCGATTTCGCCGGTCGGGATCTTGGTGTTGATCAACGATGCATCGCGCGCCTTGACCACGCCGTCGATGCGAACGCACCATTCGGACCGGACCTTTTCCAGTTCGGCCAGCGCGGGGCTGTCACCGTCTGCCAGCACCTGGGTGATCCCGTAGTGATCGCGCAGATCAAGGAACAGCACCCCGCCGTGGTCGCGCACACGGTGTACCCAGCCCGAAAGCCGCACCTCTTGTCCGACATTGGACAGGTTCAAACCGGCACAGGTATGGCTGCGGTAGGCGTGCATGAGGCTCCCCTTTCAACGGGCATTTGGCATTCGCGCCGATACACCGCGTGGCGGGCCAGAAGTCAAGGGCGGCTTGAACCCGCAGCCCGCCCGCAACCATATTCCCGAAACCGAATTCCAAGCTATAGTGACCGCGCGCCCGGCGTTCGGGTGCATCGATCAAGTTGGATCTGCCATGTGGGAACGTCTTCTGGACCTTCTGTTGCGCAACCTGATCCGCGAAGGGACGTTGACCGTCCTGATGCCCGGTGGCCGCACACATGTCTACGGCAGCGGAGCCCCCGCCATCAGCGTGCAGTTGCGCGACCCGGCCCTGCCCGGTCGGTTGGTGCGGGCACCCGATATGGCTTTGGGCGAAGGATATGTTGATCAATCCCTGATCATCGATCAAGACGATCTGCCGGGGCTTCTTGCGCTTTTGATGCGCAACGCAGCGCGCGGACGCAGCGATTGGTGGCGGTTTCCGTTGACGCGGGCGCAGCGGATCATCCGGATGGTCGGGCAAATTGCCCCGGCGGCACGGTCGCGCGCCAATGTGGCGCACCACTATGACTTGTCCGGGGCGCTGTATGATCTGTTTCTGGACTCCGACCGGCAGTACTCTTGTGCCTATTTCCGCCATCCCAGCGACACGCTGGAACAGGCACAGACCCAAAAGAAGGCACACATCGCCGCAAAGCTGCGGCTGGAACCCGGAATGCGTGTTCTGGACATCGGGTGTGGCTGGGGCGGCATGGCACTGACGCTGGCGCAAGACTACGGTGCGCAGGTCCTGGGCGTCACGCTGTCCCAAGAACAGCACAGCATCGCCACCCGACGCGTCGCGGATGCCGGGCTTGCCGACCGGGTCGAAATTCGCCTGACCGATTACCGCGCCGTCACCGGTCAATTTGACCGCATCGTTTCGGTCGGAATGTTCGAACATGTCGGTGTGCCGCACTACCACACCTATTTCCGCAAGGTCCACGACCTGCTTGACCCGCGCGGTGTGGCGTTGATCCACACCATCGGACGCGGCACCCCGCCGGGGATCACCAGCCCGTGGATCACCAAGTATATTTTCCCCGGTGGCTATGTCCCTGCCCTGTCAGAGGTCACCCCAGCCATTGAGGCCAGCCGTCTGTGGGTCACTGATCTGGAAGTCTGGCGTCTGCACTATGCCGAAACGCTGGCGCATTGGCGCGCGCGGTTCGAGTCAAATCTGGACAAGGTGCAGGACCTGTATGACGCGCGGTTCTGCCGAATGTGGCGATACTATCTGGTGGCGTCGGAAATGACCTTTCGCCACGGTATGCAAAGCGTGTTCCAGTTTCAGCTGGCCCATCAGCAGGACGTGGTGCCGCTGACGCGGGACTATCTGTACCCGCCACCCGCCCAAGACCAGCAATCAAAGGCGCAGCCCCCCCCTTAGGGCTTGCGCCCCCGACGCGCACGGCTATAACCCCGTCAGTTTGCGCAAAGGGGTCCGTCATGCCAAAAAGAACCGATATCAAGTCCATCATGATCATCGGCGCAGGGCCCATCGTCATTGGTCAGGCGTGCGAGTTCGATTACTCGGGGGCCCAGGCATGCAAGGCGCTGCGTGAGGAAGGGTACCGGGTCATCCTGGTCAACTCGAACCCCGCGACCATCATGACAGACCCTGGCCTGGCCGACGCCACCTATATCGAGCCCATCACACCAGAGGTTGTCGCCAAGATCATCGAGATCGAGCGCCCCGACGCCTTGTTGCCCACCATGGGCGGGCAAACCGGCCTGAACACCAGCCTCGCGTTGGCGGACATGGGCGTTCTGGACAAATTCAATGTGGAACTGATCGGCGCGAACCGCCAGGCCATTGAAATGGCCGAAGACCGCAAGCTGTTCCGCGAGGCGATGGACCGCATCGGCCTTGAAAACCCCAAGGCAACCATCATCGCGGCGCCCAAGCTGCCCAACGGCAAATTCGACATCAGTGCGGGCGTGCGCGAGGCGATTGACGCCATTGAATATGTCGGCCTGCCCGCCATCATCCGTCCCGCCTTTACCCTTGGCGGCACCGGCGGCGGCGTCGCCTATAACCGCGACGACTATGAACGCATCGTGCGGTCGGGGCTGGATGCCAGCCCTGTGGCACAGGTGCTGGTCGACGAATCCCTGTTGGGCTGGAAAGAATTCGAGAT
>JAUSPL010000187.1 GCA_030656535.1 Gemmobacter sp. | reverse complement strand
GGCGCGGCGGGATGGTCGCTGCACCTGCTGGGTGTGTTGCTGGTCGGCGGTCGTATCTTGCACGCGGTCGGCATCGGCCGGATCATGGGCCTGCGGGTGGCCGGAATGGTGATGACCTTTGCGGCACTGGGGCTTGGGGCGATCTTGCTGATCTGGCAGATGGTCGCAGGCTAGTCGCGCGCGCCCCAAGGTGTCTGCCCATCGCAGGGGCCACGACGTGGTGGCCCCTGTTTTGCGGATATCAGCGCTGGTTCAAAAGCCGGGCAACGATACCCGGAAGGTCCGCGAAAACGCTGAATGTTGCATCATGCGGAAGGTCAGCCACCGGCGATTTGCGATAGCCTTCGGTAAACAGCGCAAAGGGCATGCGGGCAGCAGCAGCGGTCGCGGCATCAACCTCGCTGTCGCCGACAAACACGGCCGGACCGGACGGCATCGCTTCATGTGCCGTGATCAATGGCGCGGGATCGGGCTTGTTCACCGGCAGGCTGTCGCCGCCGATCACCACCGAAAACAGATCTTGCAGGCCAAACTGCGCCAGACAATCGCGCGCAGGCACCAAAGGCTTGTTGGTGCACAGACCAATCGCGTGCCCCTGCCCCGCCAAGTCCCTTATCGATTGCAGGACCCCCGGATAAAGAACCGTCAGAGTGCCGTTTTGCGCGTTGTAGTGGTCCATCATGACCGCAGTCAGACGCTTGTGGTGCAGCAAGGGAATGTCGCGCGCCTGCATCACCCGTTCCACAAGTTTTGGCAGCCCGTTTCCGATGAACGAAATCACCGTCGCCAGATCCAACGGGGGCAGCCCCTCGTCCGCCAGCATCTGATTGGCACTGGCATGGATATCAGGCGCGCTGTCAATCAGTGTGCCGTCAAGGTCGAAGATCACATTGGCCATCAGGGTTCCTTTCGTGGTGGCGCAGGCCAACGCCTAGCGCGCCACGCGGGTGGCTGCAACCCGGTCGCTTGACAGGCCCGCGCCGCGTCGCGGCAGACCTTCATGCAAATGCATATATAGTCATCAACATGCTGCCCAAGGGCATTTCCGCTGCTTGGATTGTACATCTGCAGCGCAGAATGGCTTTACTTTATCACGGTCTCGTGCATGTTACATGCAAATGAATGGTTTTTGACCTTTCCACAACACACTGGGAGACCGCGCCATGGCAGAACGTTCCTTCAAGGCCGAGGTAGAACATCTTCGCCTCGGCGCAGGAGACACCTTTACCGGCGAGGGGATTCTGGCCATCACCAAGGCGCTGTTGGAAAACGGTGTCGGATACGTCGGCGGCTATCAGGGTGCCCCGATCAGCCATCTGATGGACGTGTTGGCCGACGCCGAGGACCTGCTGGCTGAACTGGGCGTGCGCTATGAGGCGAACGCGTCCGAGGCAGCGGCGGCGGCAATGCTGGCGGCATCGGTGCATTACCCGATCCGGGGGGCGGTGACGTTCAAGGGGTCGGTCGGCGTGAACGTGGCATCGGATGCCTTGGCAAACCTTGCCTCGTCCGGGGTCAATGGCGGTGCGCTGATCATCGTCGGCGAGGACTACGGCGAAGGCAGTTCGATCATGCAAGAACGCAGCCATGCGTTTGCGATGAAGTCGCAGTTCTGGCTGCTGGACCCGCGCCCCAACCTGCCGTCGATTGTCAAGGCCGTGGGCGACGGGTTTGCTCTGTCCGAGGCCTCCAACAGCCCTGTCATGCTGATGGTGCGCATCCGGTCGTGCCATGTGACGGGGTCATTCCCGACCCGCGACAACGTGCGCCCGCCCCTGACCGTGCGCGATGCGCTGTCGGCCCCCCGGCGCGATTTTTCCCGCGTCGTACTGCCGCCGATGTCTTATCTGCACGAACATGACAAGGTGAACAACCGCTGGCCCGCAGCCGAACGGTTCATCATTGACCAAGGCCTGAATGAGGTGTTCGGCCCCGAAACCGCCCCGGTCGGCATCGTGGTGCAGGGCGGCATGTACAACGGCGTCATCCGGGCGCTGCAACGGCTGGGCCTTGCCGATATCCACGGCAACACCGAAGTCCCGCTCTATGTGTTGAACGTCACGTATCCGTTGATCTCATCCGAGTTTCTGGAGTTTTGCGCGGGCAAGTCAGCCATTCTTGTGGTCGAGGAAGGCCAACCCGAATTCATCGAACAAAGCCTTTCGACCTATCTGTTGCGCGCTGGGTCAAAGACACGGCTGTTTGGCAAGAACGTCTTTCCGATGGCCGGCGAATACACCGGCGGGGTGATGCTGGACAGTGTGACCAAGTTTCTGCGGGAAACCGCACCGCAGATGCTGCCCGGTCAGGTCCGCGCGCCAAATGCGCCCGCAGTGGCGATCCCCGATCTGTCGAAAACCGTTCCGACCCGCCCGCCGGGGTTTTGCACCGGCTGCCCTGAACGCCCCATCTTTGCCGCGATGAAACTGGTCGAGCGCGAGCTGGGTCAACACCAGATCACCGGCGACATCGGCTGCCACCTGTTTGCCACCTTGCCACCGTTTGAAATCGGCGGGTCAACGATGGGCTACGGCCTTGGGCCTGCGTCAAACGCGGCGTTTGACGGTGGCGGCGAACGCCGGGCCATTTCGATACTGGGCGATGGCGGGTTCTGGCACAACGGACTGTCGTCGTCGATCGGCAACATGGTGTTCAACAAGTCGGACAGCGTGGCAATCATCGTCGACAACTTCTACTCGGCAGCGACCGGCGGGCAGGACATCCCAAGCTCGCGCGCCGAGAACAAGTCGAAGGCGACGCAACACCCGATCACCGAAGCCTTGAAGGGCGTGGGCGTCAAATGGGTCCGGCAGGTCGACCGCACCTATGATGTCACCAAGATGCGCGACACCATCCGAGAGGCGCTGTCGACCGATTACAACGGGCCCAAGGTGATCGTGGCCTCATCGGAATGCATGCTGAACAAACAGCGCCGCGAAAAACCGCTGACAGCCAAGGCGATCAAGGAAGGCCGCCGGGTCGAGACCCCGCGTTTCGGCGTGGACGAGGATATCTGCACCGGCGATCACGCCTGCATCCGGTTGTCGGGCTGTCCCTCGCTGTCGTTGAAAAAGCTGGACGATCCCTTGCGCGACGACCCGGTTGCCAGCATCGACCAGTCCTGCGTCGGCTGTGGCAACTGCGGCGAGGTGGCGGATGCCGCCGTGCTGTGCCCCAGTTTCTGGCGCGGCGAGGTGGTCCACAACCCCGGTGGTTTTGAACGCTGGTGGCATGGGCTGCGTGCCCGCATCATCGGGGCCTTGCAGGCCCGCCGTGACCGCAACCGCATTGTTTTCGCGACAGGTGCAGAATGACCGATCTTTCCCCGATGATGCAGCCGCGTGATCTTGATCCGAAACTGGGCGGTATCCTGAAGCTGGCGGTGATGGCCGTCGGCGGTCAGGGCGGCGGTGTGCTGACCGGCTGGATCGAGTCG
>JAUSPL010000175.1 GCA_030656535.1 Gemmobacter sp. | reverse complement strand
TGGCGCAGGCCCTCTGTCAGGGCCTCCAGCTCGTCCGTTGTCAGCATGGTGGGCGGCAGCATCAGCGGCGCGCGCAGGATATAGCCAACCCCGCGCTCTCCGGTGACAGGCAGGCCGGTTTGTGCCATCATCGCCATGTCGCGCCAGATTGTGCGCGTGGACACGCCCACCGCTGCGGCAAGTTCGCTGGCGGTGTGCAACCTGCCATCGCGCATCAGCTGAATCAGATCAAAGAGGCGCTGGTCCCGGTTCATGCAACCTTGCTTGCGCCTTGCGGGGTTTGGGGTCAACTGCTTGTGCGCCCAGGCAACTGACAAAATACTGTCAGGAGACCGCAGATCCACGCCGCCAACAGGTGAAATGGGGGTATGAACTGCCCGCGCAGGATCTTAAACCAAACCATACCGTCTTATGGCACTCCGTTGCCCGAGGGAGATAGACATGCTTAACAACATTGGACTGCCCGGCCTTCTGCTGATCGCCGTCGTCGTTCTGGTTCTTTTTGGACGCGGCAAGATTTCGTCACTGATGGGCGAAGTCGGCAAAGGCATCACCGCCTTCAAGAAGGGTGTGAAAGAAGAAACCGCCGAAATCGAAAAGAACGCCGAGGCTGCTGACGTCGCAACCCCGGAAAAAGACAAGGTCTGAAGACCTGTCGCCGGAAGGGCGTATGAGTCATGTTTGACATCGGCTGGAGCGAGCTGTTGGTGATCGGCGTCGTGGCGCTGATCGTGGTGGGTCCAAAGGACTTGCCGGTGATGTTCAAGACCCTTGGCCGGTTCACCGCCAAGGCGCGCGGAATGGCGCGCGAATTTTCCCGGGCGATGGAATCGGCGGCAGACGAAGCCGGCGTCAAGGACGTCGCCAAGGATCTGAAAGCTGCGACCAGTTCCAAAGCCCTGGGTCTGGACGCGCTGAAAGATGCGGCGACCAAATTCGAAGCCTGGGATCCCGGCAAGCCATCGCCGAACAAACCGGCCGCGGATAAACCAAAGCTGACGCCGGACCCCGCTGCCGCACCGCCGGTGGCGACCCCGGCATCAACGGCTGCTGCCGCGACGCCTGCGCCGGTTTCCGCCAAGCCTGCATCGGCGCCGCCTGCCGCGCCAGTCTCCAAGGCGGCGGACGTCGGGCCTGAAACAAAGGCATTGGCAGACGCGCAGGCCGCAAAACGGGCGGCGGCTTCGGCCAAGGCTGCGGCGACGCGTGCGGCGAAAAAGGCCGCGGCTGAGACGCCAACAGACAAACAGGTCAACACATGAGCGCGCATGACATTGACGACAGTTCAGCCCCGCTGATCGAGCATCTGGCCGAACTGCGGTCGCGGCTGATCAAGGCGGCATTTGCGTTCATCGTGGGCATGCTGATCTGTTTCATGGTCTGGAATCCGATCTTCAACTTCTTGACCAAACCGATTTGCGGGGCTCTGGCCGACCGCCAGCAAGACTGCGGCCTGATCTTGATCAAGCTGCAAGAAGGCTTCTTTGTCGCGATCCGGATTTCATTTCTGGGCGGGTTCATCCTGTCGTTTCCGGTCATCGCCTTTCAGCTGTGGCGGTTTGTGGCACCTGGCCTTTACAAGAACGAAAAGGGCGCGTTCCTGCCGTTCCTGATCGCATCGCCGATCATGTTCTTTCTGGGTGCTGCGTTTGCGTTCTATGCAGTGCTGCCGCTGGCGTTCGACTTCTTTCTGGGCTTTCAGCAGCTTAGCATGGGAAGCGGCGGCGCGCTGATCGACCCTGCAACCGGGGTGCCGGCGGCTACGGCGGGTATCTTGTTTCAGGGGTCCGTCGAGGAATACCTGTCGCTGACCACAAAGTTCATCGTGTCTTTCGGGATCTGCTTTCAGTTGCCGGTTCTGCTGTCCCTGATGGGGACCGCTGGTCTTGTGTCTGCGCGCGGGCTGAAGTCGGTCCGCAAATACGCCGTCGTTGCGATCTTGCTGGTGGCTGCGATTGTGACACCCCCGGATGTGATCACCCAGATGATCTTGTTCGTGGTGGTCTATGGCCTTTACGAGCTGTCCATCCTGTTGGTGACCCGGATCGAATCCCGGCGCGAGGCAAAACTGCGGGCCGAGGGTCTGTGGGTCGAAGACGAGGATGAAGAAGAGGCAGCAAAGCCGTGACCGATCCGATGGTGCGTATCGCGCAGGCGCTGGAACGTCTCGCGCCTGCCCCTGCCCCCGCGCCTGATTTCTTCGCTGCAGATGCCTTTTTGTGGCACACCGGGCCGGATCGTCTTGAACCTGTGCCGCAGGTCAGCCGGGTTGATCTGGCGCTGTTGATCGGGGTCAACCGTGCCCGCGACATCCTGCACGAAAACACCCGCCAGTTCGCGCGCGGCCATGCGGCCAACAATGCCTTGTTGTGGGGCGCGCGCGGGATGGGCAAATCGTCGCTGGTCAAGGCCGTGCATGCCGCCGTGTTGTCCGAAGGGCTGCCGCTCAAGCTGGTCGAGATCAGCCGCGAAGACCTGCCGTCCATCGGGCGGCTGCTCAACCATCTGCGGGCGGCGTCTGATCGCCGGTTTGCGCTGTTTTGCGACGACCTGTCGTTCAG
>JAUSPL010000173.1 GCA_030656535.1 Gemmobacter sp. | reverse complement strand
GACGCGCTGGATCGCGGATGCCGCATCATTCAGTTCGAGGGCGCCACTGGTTTTGGGGACAGCCTGTACCGCGACTCGGGGGCGTTCGTGACGGTGGACTATGCCAACCCACAGGCCGCAGCGTCAGCGATCCTTGATCTTCCGCGTAAACTGCCTGCTGCAAGCTACGAACCCACGCCAAAAGCGCCCGTCTTTGACAAAATCCGACAAGCGCTGAGACGCCGGCTTGAATCGCAGCGCTATTTCGTGCGCGGCGCGTCGCAGATTGACGTGCCCATCCTGTTCAGCACCGAAGAAACGGATCGTGACTTTCGCGTTCGCGAAAGGGAAAAGATGCTTCGGTATCGGCGGCGTCTTGTGTGGCGTGATCTGGACGAGGTCAAAACCGAACTTGCACAGTCTGACAACTGGATACACCGAAACGTACGGCTGACACCCTATGTGACCACAGAGTCGGCAAAGGTGCCGCGCTTCTCCATGCACATTCACGCCTTCTATACAGACCAGTTGCACGACGACCTGAAGCGCTATCGCGCCTATCATCTGGCGAATCGCATCGTCGTCACCACGGACACCGGCACCAAGGCCGATGACATCCGCAAGATCATGGCCAAAGAGGGCTTGACCCCCGAGGTTCTGCTGGTTCCAAACCGTGGCCGGGACATATTGCCCTTTATGGAACTGTTCCATGCAGATGGTGCGGCTGGCGATGATGATATCTGGTGCCACCTTCATCAGAAAAAATCGCTTGGCACCACCTCAAGCGGGGATGTGTGGCGCACGTTCCTGATGCGCATTCTGCTGGGGAATGAGTCCGAGCTGTCGGGCGCGCTGACCGCGATCGGACAAAAGCGCGTGGGCTTTGTGTCACCGTTCGACCCCTATCATATCCCCTGGAACGGTGCGCGGGCGCTGCTGCCAAAGTTCGCGCGCGTCTTGCCCGGCCCCATGCCCGACAATCCCTTGCTGTTTCCGGTCGGCAACATGTTCTGGGTGCGCCGGTCAGTGGTTCTGGCGATGAACGACGTTTTCGGATCAACCTATCCTTGGCCGAATGAGCCGATTGCCAATGATGGCACCGAATTTCACCTGATCGAGCGCCTGTGGCCTGCCATGACCACCCATCTTGGCCTTGAATCGCTGTTCATGCACAAGCTTGACGAAAAGAGAGTATAGTCAGTGACCAAGATCATACTTCATGTCGGCATGGGAAAAACGGGAACAACGTCCATTCAGACGGCCTTCCTGAACAGCCGCGAAGCGTTGATGCAAAAGGGCGTCGACTACCTTGGCCTTTCGTTTGACATGTTGGACCAGAACTTTCGGGGCAACGCTGGCCTGCAACGGCTTGCCCGCACAACCCCCGAAGATATGCGTCGTCAAGGCGAAATAATGGCGGCAGAACTGACCAAGCGCGCCGCAACTCGGGGGACCGAGAAGTTCGTGTTTTCGAACGAAGCGGCTTTTGGGCACTGCAAGGCGCTTGCCCCGTTCATTGCGGAACTGCGGCGCGACTTTGACGTGTCGGTCATCCTCTATGTCCGCAACCCAAAGAACTGGTTGCCATCCGCCTACAATCAATGGGGCATCAACCATAAGACCTACAAGGGTCCGATCCAGCCGTTCAATGAGCTTGGCCGCAAGCTTGTCATGACCTACCGCGCGCTTCAGGACTGGCACGCCCTGCACAGCGATATTCTGACTGTGCGGTTGTTCAAGAAAAGCATGAACATCGTCGAAGATTTCTGCTCCACCACAGGGATCGAACTGGAAGTCACCAATCTGCGGACCTACGAACGGATCGAACCTGCAGAAAGCGTGCTGCATGCAATGTTCAATAACCAGTTCGCAACCCCGGTCCTGCCCAGCCACTTTGAGAAGTCGGTCAAACGCAAGAATCTGTCATCAACACCCAAGCTTGAACAAATCCTGAAGGATTCGTTCAGCTATGATGATATCGACACCATCGTCAAGGAACGTGAAAGACTGTTTACCTTTGTCAAGGATACGTTCGGCCTTGACCTGTTCGAAGAACCCCAAGAACCGACCAAAGTCCTTGACCCGACCGATATCCGCAACCGGCTGGTGGACTATATGCTGACACTCGTGATGCAACAGGCCGAACGGATCTCGCAACTGGAAGACGCAGTTGCGGCGATGAACCGCAAGGCCTGACCCATAGGCATCTTCCCTACCTAAATTCAGGATTTTTCGTGAAACTGCTTGTTCATATCGGCCACGGCAAGACCGGCTCCAGCTCGATTCAAGGGGCCCTGCTTTCGGGTGAGGCGCAACTGACCGCGCAGCGCATCAAATACCTAGGCCTCATGCTGGAACGCGCGGTGACCCAAGGCAGAAAACCTTGGCAAGTTGGTATCGGGTCCAGTACATTCTTCAACCAGACCCCGGTTCCCAAGGCAATTCAGGACCTTGCCGAAACGTTGGACGGTGAACTGCGCACCCTTCAAGGTGCTGGGTTCGACACGGCCATCTGGAGCAATGAGTGGATCCTTGAGCGCCCCCAGCGCGTGATACCCGCACTACAGACTCTGGCTGCAAGCGGTGTCGAGATCGAAATCCAGGTCTACCTGCGACGCCACGACAAGTGGGCGATAAGCGCGTACACGCAATGGGGTCTGCGCCACAAGACCTACACCGGGCCGATCCAGTCCTTCGACACCTGGGCAGGCGCCAAGCCGGTCGCGTTCGGCAAGTTCCATAACCTGCTGGAGCCGTGGCTGAACGCCTTTCCGGGCAGACTTCGTGTGATGAATTTTGATGCGGCCGGCGATGTCACCGAGCACTTCTTGCGGATCAACGGCATCACCGGCATCGAAGCCGTCACCGAAAACGTCAGCCCGCCCCCGACGGTGGTGGCCGGCCACGCAGTGTTCAATTCTCGGCAGCGCCGGGAAATGCCACCGCACGAATTTGATCATGTGCTGAACCTGATAAAGCGCACAGACCAGATGCAATCCGTCCTGCCGACCTTGGACAAGTTGATGCCGCAGCCGGCGGCGCTGGACAAGTTTGTACAGGACCGCGCCGACGACGTCGAAAAGATCAACGCATTGCTACTGGAATCGGGCGAACCACCGCTGTCGTTCGAAGGCGATCCAAAGGAAACCCGCCATCCCGCATCGTGGGAGATGGACCAGTTCATGTTAAAGATGATCTATGCCCTGTTCGAAGAGGTCGGCGCCCTTCGCAATCAGGTGAACGCCCTTAAGGCTGCCGGGACCACAACTGAGAAAGGGTGACGCATGAAGGTCATTATTCACCCCGGTATGCACAAGACCTGCACACGTTCCATTCAGGCATTTTTGAAAGCAAACTGCACTGGTGACTTTTGCTATGCCCCTTTGTCATCTGAAAACCAAAGCGCCCTGCTTGTGCTGCTTTTTCAGGACTTGGATATGCTGAAAGATTATCATGGGTTTCGGACACAGGGCGGACCGTATGCGACTGATCCGCCTGAACTCAGAAAACGGATATGTGACCCTAAGCAGCCCCAACAAGACAAAGCGCTATGCGCGCTTGGCTTGCTCCAGACCACCCCTGCGCAAATGCCGATAGATTAAGAAAAAACTGAATAGGACACCAAGCCCATGGCACCCAAAATCGCCAGCAGTTCCCGGATCGCGCTTGTCGTCCTGGGCATGCATGGGTCTGGCGCTTCCGCACTGGCCGGTGTGCTTGGTCATATGGGATGCGATCTTCCGCAAGATCACGCAGCATCGGGCAACGGCCAGTTTGAACCGGCGGCGGTTGCCCGTTTGAACGCGGACATACTTGCCTCTGCTGGCTATCGCTGCGGGGATCTGCGTCCATTCCCCGCGACTTGGCTGGGCTCTCCCAAGGCCACCGAGTTTCGCGAACTGGCGATCAAGGCGATCCGCGACGAATTCGGGGCCTCGCATTTGTTTGTCCTCAAGGGCGCCCAGATCAGCAGTCTGGTTCCGTTCTGGAAAAAGGCACTGACAAAGTCTGATTGCCGTCCAGCCTATATCTGCCTGCACCGCCACCCGCTGGACGTGGCTGAAACGCTGGCCCGGCACCACAATATCGACCCCGAGATATCGTCGCTGATGTGGCTGCGGCAGGTACTGGACGCCGAATATGCGTCCCGTGGCGCGCAACGGATCTTCCTTTCATTTGAACGGCTGACCACCGATTGGGCCGGGGCAGTCCGCACCATTTCGGACGGACTTGACCTGAAGTGGCCGCGCCCGGTGAAAACAGCCGCGCCCGCAGTTCTTTCTTTTCTTCGGCCCGCGTCGCAAGCCTTGGCGAGTGGCGCGGAACCGCCAGAAGACCAACGCAGCTTGCAGGGCTGGGTCGCAGACACGTTCGCGATCATGGAAGAATGGGCGTCAACGGGCGAGCGGCGCGCCGACCACAAGCTGCTTGACCGGCTGCGCTCTGGCCTCGATCTGGCGGGGCCATCGCTTGCGGAGACGTCTTTGCGCTCTGCGGCGGAACGGACGGAGCTTCTGCGCATTGAGAGCCGCAATACAGAACTTGAAACAAGGGTCTCTCAGGCGTTGCAGCGTCTGGCAGAGCTTGAGGCCGCCAGCAACGACCAGCAACAGGCGCTGACCGAGGCAGACACCCGCCTTGCTGAGGTGACCAGGGCGCTTGAACATGCACAGGCTGAATCCCGGGGCCATGCCGGCAATCACCTGATCGAGCAGCAGGCGCGGGGGGCTGCAGAAGATCGCATCGCGGCTTTGACTGACGCGCTGGATTTGGTTCGGGCCGAACGCGACGCCATTCACGCTGAGGTTGGGCAGTCCCTGCAAGATACGCTCGCGACAGCGCAAGCGCGCGAAGCCGAGTTGTTGGAGCTTCTTGCTCAAAATGAACAAAAAATAGGCAATCTTCACTTAGAGCAGCAAATGCTTGAGGATCGGCAGCGGCAGGCCCTGCAAGATACGCTCGCAACAGCGCAAGCGCGCGAAGCCGAGCTGCTGGAGCAGCTTGTTCAAAATGAACAGAAAATAGGCATTTTGCACGTCGAGCAACAAACGCTTGAAGATCAGCTGCGGCAGGTCGGAAAAAAGCTGAGCGCATCCGAGCAGTCCGCAGATCAGGTCAGAAGCGCCTTGATCCAGCGTGGGCAAGAGGCGGACGACCTGCATCAGCTGGCCGCAGAACGTGCCCTGCGCATCGCCGATCTTGAGGCCACGCTTGCAGCAATGGAACGCGACCACGACACGCTGTCGCGGCAATCCGCGCGCGACCGCCTGCATCTTGGGGCCATGACCCGGCGCCTGACCACGCTGATGCAGCGCGACCTGGAAAAGCGTCTGCTATCCGAAGCCGCCAAAGCGTCACAGGTCTTCACAGATGACGCCATTGACGCCACCACCGCGCAATTTGACACCGCGCAGACCATGGCAGAGCATGACGATGAACTGGCCCGGATCAGGCAGGCAAACGATCAACGTATAGCGGAGCTTGAAGTCGCCCTGGCCGAAACCCGCGAACGCGCTGATCACGATCGCCAACATCTCGAGTCCCAGATTGCAGCCTTGGATACCCTGAGCCGGGCCTTGCAGGAAAGCACGTCATGGGTTGTAACACGCCCGCTGCGCATGATTTCTTCGGTCCTGCGTCGCCGGAAGTCCTGACACGATTGTCAGGGCTTTCTGCCCACGACCCTCGGCGTGGCAGATCGCGAAACCGATATGATCCGAATGCGCCCCTGCCTTTGCACGCATCCGGGGCCAAGGTATGCAGTTGGCATGCCTTCATCGCTGAGCGCCCACAGGCGACGCAGGCCCCAAAGGCGCAATGTCAGCCCTGCGACACCATGCTGTCCAGCTTGGCAAGCAGCTGGCCGACTGTCTTGATGGATTCGTCCAGTGAATCCACGTCAATGTCAGCCTCGAATTCCTCTTCGACTTCCATGATGAACTCGGTGAAGGCGATCGAACTCATGTTCAGGCCATCCCGGAAAATCAGATTGTCCATCGCGACATCGTCACGCTTTAGCCAGCGTTTCAGGATCGAGAGGATGCGGTCTTGGGTGGTCATCGGGCGCTCCTGCGGGGCTGTTTGAGGCTTGACTGAGACGCTACAGTAAGGTCCAAGGAACCGCAATGGGCGGGGGTTTTCGCTGTTCCCTGCCGATTCCAATTGATTTTTGCGCGATTTGGACAAGAGTTGATGCCTTTCAGAAAACATGTATTTTCGCTGTTCGGCCTTTCGGGCCCACAGGACTATCTTGCGTCAACCGGATGGAAAGACGCGCCCGGATATGTGGAAAACGGGTTGGATCAATCCTTGGCCGACATCCTGGACGACGAATTCGCCTCGGTTCGGGCCACCTATCCGGGCAAGGGGGTGCGCTTCTACCGCGTGACGGCCGCAGTCTCGGCTGCCAAGCATCTTGTCGCGATCAAACGCCCTGATGCTGCGCGGTTTGTGCTGGGGATGATCGAGGGTGCCGAAAATCAAGGAGCCGCCTACCTTATCCAGAGACTTCGCGTTGCCGCAGCAATGGACAGCGAGACCGAGGTCGCAGAAGCCATTCGGCTTGCGCGCGCGTCTGACAAGGCGAGCCCTGCGATCCAGCGTCTCGCAGATCAGGTCCACAAGCGCTATCGTCAGGAAGAGGTCAGTGCGGCTGCCTTTCACGCCACGTGGCGCAATCCGCAGGAAAACCTGGTTGAGGCCTTGCGAAATCTGGCACCCGGTGGACCGTCTGATACACAGCTGCCACCTGAACCCCTTATCCGCTGGGTCTACAGCCTGCGCCGTGAAGGTGGGACGAGCTATGAAGACTTTCGTGAAAGGTGCTTGTGGGGCGCGCGGGCATCGCGGTTCACGGGCGATGCAATGTCGACTCTGGTCAATGACCTGAAAGGCGAAGGTCAGGGTCAGGCGTATCAGGCCCTTCGCAAACAGTTCGACGACCTGGTGGACCGGATTGACGCCGCCCCGTTCAAATCCGTGCTGGATGAGGGACGAAGCGTGTTGCTTGCGTCAACCCATGCGGGGATGTTCGGCCTTATGTCATGGCGGACGCAGCAAATCGCTCTACCGACCTTGCGTGTCGGCGCCAATACAAAGCGGGAATCCGTTGGTGACCAGCAGCTGTTTCTGAGCACACGCGGTGATTTCCAGAAAGAGTTTCTCAAGGCAATCAAGCTGCTGAAAAAATCTCCGCGTGTCATCAGCATCGCGGCCGATGGACCTTATGGATCGGACATGAAGACATTCGACTTCCACGGATTGCCGATAGACGTGGCACAAGGGCCCGCCACGATGGCCTATCATACCAAGGCATCGACGTTTTTCACGCGTACGCGGTGGGTGAACGACCACGTTTGTATCGACGTGATCCCCGGCCCGCAGGTTGAACCCGGCATGACGCGCGAGGCGTGGGGTGAAGTCTGGTACCCGTTCTATCTGGAGCAATTGACCCAGATTGTCACTGGTCCGCCCGAAGACATGCGGCTCAATACGGGATTCTGGTCGACGCTTAGAAAGGCCCTGAAGGCCGACGCTATATAGGAGAATGACGCATGAAACTGACTTGGGACTTTGTCTGCGGGCTACCGCATCTGGACATCCACACCCTGTCCGAAGACTGGGTGCTGGCGAACGGCCTTGTGGCGCACTGGAAAATCATGGCCGACAGCGTTGGCAAGAAACCATCCGAATGGATCGACAGTCAAGGCGACCGGATGTACGGCGCGGTCATCTGGTTGCAGACATCATTCGACCTTGTGAACGTGGTCGGCGAAGATGACCACGTCATCGCAGAAACCGAGATCACTGGCATCCGCAAACCGCATGCCCTGTCGGTCACACGGTTCATGGTGGAGGGACAGGAACGCGGGCGGCTGGTGCTGCTGACCAGTTTCATCAAGCGCAAAGTTCGCGGGTCAAACAAGAAATTCGCCAAAGTCAAAGACCTTTGGACCGCCGACGATTTCAACGGTGATGAAATCGACGCCCTGCTGGATGCGCATCACGCAACCAAGGACCTTGCCGACAACGGAACGCTGGTGCGGACGTACGAGATCAACCGGATTCAAGACTTCAACACCGCTGATTTCATGTACTTCAAGAACTTCGTTCGTATCGCCAAGGCCGCTGAATGGTGCCACGACCGGGGTGGCCCGACTCAGCTGTCTGCAAAGCGCGACTGCTTCTATTACGGCAACGTCGAGGATGGCGACATCATTGAAACCCGTGTGGGTGGTGACACGGATGGCCGCATAACCGCGCACTATAATTCAGACGGGAAACGGATCTTTGTGTGCAGATCGCACATGCAAACCGTTGATATCGCTGTCCGTTAACACCCACCCACAAAAGGGGCACACGCAAAATCATGTCAAGTTTCAACCTGTTCAGCGATCTGCCCTTTGACCAGTACGCCCAGCGGTTCCAACGTGAAGGGATCGTCTGGGTGTTTCACCACATCCCGAAAACGGCGGGCACGTCGATGGTGCAGGAATTGCGGTTCTGCTTTCCTCCCTACTTTAACATCGGGGCTGCGGCGAACCGCGACCCCGACGCCCCGCGCC
>JAUSPL010000154.1 GCA_030656535.1 Gemmobacter sp. | reverse complement strand
GGTGGCCTTTTCCAAAATCGTCATGCCCTGCTTAACGAACTGCTTTTTGGCCAGAGCCGCGATCTCGGCGTCCTCCACCGGCAAGATGCGGTCCATCACCTCGACCACAGTCGTTTTTGCGCCCAACGTGTTGTAGAAGCTTGCAAATTCGATCCCGATCGCGCCGGATCCGATCACCAGAAGATCCTTTGGCATACGCTTGGGCACCAGTGCGTGGCGATAGGTCCAGACCCGATCGCCATCCGCCTCCAGCCCCGGCAATTCGCGCGCGCGCGCGCCAGTGGCCAGAATGATCGCAGGCGCGGTCAGATCATCCGTGCCCTTGTCGGTTTTCACCGTCACCATGCCCGGTGCGGGCAGCGTGGCCGTTCCCATGAACACGGTGATCTTGTTCTTTTTCATCAGATGACCAATGCCGCGTGACAGCTGTTTGGCCACCCCGCGCGAGCGCGCGACCACCGCATCAAGATCATAGCCCAAGCCCTCGACTTTCAAGCCGAACTCCTTGGCGCGGTGCATAAGGTGGAACACCTCGGACGACCGCAGCAAGGCTTTGGTCGGGATGCACCCCCAGTTCAGGCAGATGCCGCCCAGGGTCTCGCGCTCGACAATCGCGACACTCAGTCCCAGTTGTGCCCCGCGGATCGCGGCGACATAACCGCCCGGTCCTGCGCCGACCACGATCATGTCAAAAGCTTTGGCGGCCATCGTTTTCCTCCCTCAGAAAAAGTAGTTTGGCATTAAACTATTTTCAGAAACCGCGCAATGTTGGTGTGGAAACCCCGCCATGCGCCGGTCACATGGCACCCGTCATTGTGGCATATCGGCGGCCTTCAGCGCCTCGACGACCGAGCCATAACCGCCGTCGGCCATGAACGTCGCCTCAGCGGGCGTGGTCTCTCGCCCCAAAGCGGCGTTGCGATAGGGAAACCGGCCGAATTGTGCGATCACCGCAGCATGGGCGCGCGCATGCAGATGGTTCGGTGCGCCGGTGTCGGGCATGCGTTGGGCGAAATATGCTATGCACGCGGTCTGATGCGCCGGAGCCTCGGAGTGCATGAAGGGCAGATAGAAAAACTGCCGCTCGGGCTCGGGTGCCTGCAAATCCCACCCTTCGGCGATCGCGCGCTCGGACGCCGCCAGGGCCAGCCCATCCGTGGCAAAAGCGCGGGCCTGCCCCCGCCACATGTTGCGGGGGAATTGATCGGTCAACACAATATAGGCAAGGGTTCCGGCCGGGCCGTCGATCCAATGATCAAGTCCACCGTCCAGCGCCGCTTTCCAGACATCGGAAAACCGGTCGCGGATCTCTGTGTCCAGATCGTCGCCAGCGGCATACCACCCGGCCTGCCCGACCTCCTCCAGCCAGTAATCCAGCACATCCACCGGATCGCTCATGTCCTGTCTCCTTCATTGCTGTGCCGAAACGTGACAGCTTTGGCAGGCCTTAGCAACGTTCAGCCGCGCCGCACATCTTCGGCGTGTTCCATGACGGCCTCGACGGCCAGCGCGGATGCTGTGTGTGCCAGCGGCATGAACGCGCCGGTGTCCGCCACAGCAGGGGCTGCCCGCTGCGTCATCCGCCATGCCGCGTAAACCGCCATCAGCGACATCAGGATGCCAATGAACAAGAAGAACCCGCCCGGACCAAAGGTCTCCATCATCCAGCCCGTGACCAAGGGGCCCGCAATCGCGCCCAAGCCGTTGATAAAGATCATCCCTGCCGAGGCACCAGCCATCTCTTCGCGGTTCAGAAAGTCGTTTGTGTATGCAATCAACAATGAATACAGTGGGTTGACCAAGCCTCCAAGCGCAAGAGACATCACAATCAGCGCATAGAAGCCGGCCTCTGCGACGGTGGCATACATCATCACGCAGGCCCCCAACGCCGCCAGACCCAGAATCAGCTGGCGGCGGTCGACCCGGTCGGACACCCAGCCAATCGGGTATTGCAAGACCAACCCGCCCACATACATTGCGCCGACAAAGATCGAAATCTGCGCCACCGACAGGCTGACCATCGTGCCCCAGACGGCGGCCATGCCGAACATCGCCGAATAGATGCCTCCGGTCAAAAACATCCCCACACAGCCCAACGGCGAGATTTCCCACAAGCGGCGGAATGACAGGGGCCGCGTGGTGTCGAACACCGGCGCAGGCGTCGCGGACAGCAAGATCGGCGTGAACGCCAGCGACACCAGCACCGACGGAATGATGAACAACAAGAACCCGGACGGATCGCCCGCATTCAGCAATGCCTGCGACGCGATGATGCCGATCATCTGGACGATCATGTAGGCCGACAGCGCCTGTCCGCGGGTATCATTGGTTGCGGTGTTGTTCAGCCAGCTTTCGGCCGTGACATAGACGCCGGAAAAGCAGAACCCGATCAGCACCCGCATCACCGTCCAGGCCGTCACATCCGGGATCACCGGATACAACACCATCACCGCCGAGATCATCGACCCCAGCGCCGCGAACACCCTGACATGGCCGACCCTGCGAATCATTTCCGGGGCCAGCCGAGATCCGCCCAGAAACCCCAGGAAATAGGCCGACATGACGATCGACATCTCGTAGGTGCCGAATCCTTCGATGGCCCCGCGAATGCCCAGCAATGATCCCTGTATCCCGTTGCCGACCATCATCAGCATCACGCCGGTCAACAGCGGCCATGTCGTGCCAAGAACCCTAAACATGTCGCGCCCCGATTCATCTGTTAAAACTGGCAAAAATACCTGTGCCGGGGTGCTTTGCCCCCGACGTCACGACCCATCCTATCAGGCATATGCCCGGAACCAAATCCCTGCCCGCGACGCGTCACAGGCGGGGCACGTCATCCGGGATCAGCAAAGACGCATCGCCATAGGAAAAGAACCGATAGCCGCTGCGTATGGCATGACTGTAAATGTCGCGTATCACGTCTTGTCCCATCAACGCTGACACCAGCATCATCAAGGTTGATTTCGGCAGGTGGAACTTGGTCATCAGCGCATCGACGACCCGGAACCGGTAGCCGGGATAGATAAAGATGTCCGTCTCGCCCTGCCACGGCAGGACCGGACCGGATTGCGCGGCGCTTTCGATCAACCGGCAAGCGGTGGTGCCGACCGCAATCACCCGCCCGCCCGCCGCCTTGGTGGCGTTGATCGCCCGGGCGGCTTCGGCCGTCACCTCGCCCCATTCAGCGTGCATGCGGTGCGTGGTCACGTCTTCGACCTTGACTGGCAAGAAGGTACCGGCCCCGACGTGCAGCGTCACCTCGGCAAACTGCACCCCGCGCGCACGCAAAGCCTCCAGCAGGCCCGCGTCGAAATGCAAGGACGCCGTGGGCGCCGCGACCGCGCCGGAATGTCTCGCAAAGACGGTCTGATAGTCATGGTTGTCCTGCGCATCCGCCGGGCGCCTGGCGGCGATATAGGGTGGCAAGGGCATCGCCCCGGCCTGCGCCAGTGCCGCGTCGAACTCCGCCCCGGTCAGGTTGAAATCCAGGACCAGGGACTGCTCATCCTTTGAAGCCACAACGGCGGACAAGTCGCTGGAAAAGCTTATCATCTCGCCGACTTCGACTTTGCGCAGCGGCTTGGCCAAGGCGCGCCATCCGCCGCCCGCACTTGGGTCCAGCAAGGTCACCTCGACCTTGGCCGTCACGATGCCTTGGGTCGAGGACCGGGTGCGGGACCCCGTCAGCCGCGCGGGGATCACCCGTGTGTTGTTCAGCACCAGCAGGTCCCCCGGCCCCAGAAGTCCCGGCAGATCAAACACATGCAGATCCTCGATGGCCCGGCCACGCGCCACCAGCAACCGGGCCGAGGTCCGGGGCCGCGCGGGCCGGGTCGCGATCAACGACTCGGGCAGCGCAAAGTCGAAATCGTCCAGCTTCATCGGTCGCCCCCGGTTCGCGGCACCGGCAAGATGGCCGATGGTTCGGGCGCTGTCTGGCGTGCGGCGCCGTCATCGTCAAGCCGCGCCGCCGGTCGGCGCAACAGATCGCGGAAAAACCCCGGCGCCAGGGCTGACAACGGGTTCACCGAAACCTCCGGTGCCTTGGCCGACCCCTGAATTCGGTAGTTCAACCCGATCAACCCTTCGCCCTTGCGGGTCAGGACCGCCCCGATCCCGTTCACCAGATAGAGCGGCGAGATCACGCCCCGCATGTCGATCCGGTCCTGAGCCTGCAGATAGACCCCCTCCAGCGACACACCGAAAGAAGCCCCCGTGGCCGACCCTTGCTGCAGCTCCACCGCGTCCGGGGTCAGCCGGAACCGTCCATCCACCTGCGCAAACAACAGACCCGAGGTGGACAGTTGTTCCAGCAGCCCCACGATTGATATCGCGTTCAGCAGTTCCGCAAGCACCGGCATGTCGCGCACCCGCACACCCGTCATGCGCAGAATGCCGTCATAGTTTCCGCGCCCGCCGGTTGGCGTCAGCAACAGATCCAGCGACCCGCCAAACGCCTTTGAAAACAGCCCCGCCGCGGCGGCCGTTTCGCCGCCCTTGTCGGACGTGATGCGGACGGCCGTTCCTTTGGCGCTTGGCTCGATCCGCCCCGTGACCGGCGCGGCCCCGTTCACCAGCCCGGTAAAGCTGCCGTTCAGCCCGCCGCGCTGCCCGAATTCGCCGCGAAACCCGGTCAGGGTGATCCCCGACGACACCACGACCCGGTCCAGCACCACTGCGGTTCGCCCCGATGAAGCCCCTGTGCCCGCGCCCCCCGCCACACCACTGGCCGGGATCTGGCGCAGGTCGACGGTTCCTTTGGTCACGCGCACGTCCGGCGTCTGACCCGCGCCGCGCCCAACGATATCGGCGGCCGCATCCAGCCAGCCCCCCAGCTTGATCTGCGACAGCCGCAGCGCCTCAAACGCCCCGCTCGCCGTCAGCGACAAGCTGCCCCGTGCCAGCAGTCCCGGCGCCTCCAGCAGCACCGAGTCCAGCCGTGCGGGCGTCCCCAGGTTGCCCGCCACCTCCAGCCGTCCGGTGGATGCCGCGGATTTGGACCACCCGATGGCGTCGATGCGCAACGCAACACCGGCAAGGTCGGACCGCATCTTGAACTGCGGGGCCGCGCCGCGCACCAGATCAACCTCGAACGAGGCCCGCCCGCTGCCCGTCAGCGTCGATGCGGGCAGGCCCAGCAACATGTCTTGCGCAAAGCCGTCCGACAGGGTCAGCGATCCCGCGACCTTGCTGCCCGGTTTGGCGCCGCCTTCCGCAGGCGGCGGCCCCAGGGGCTGTGACCAGACGCCATCAAACGGGACGCGACCCAACAGACCCTTGCCGCCGATCCGCACCGATGCGGGGTCCGCGTCGATGCGCAAACTATCCGCCCGCAGTACCCGCCCCGGGGTCAGCCGATCGGTGACAACATCGGTCAGGGTACCGGCAACAGAAAACTGAATATCGCCAAAGGCCACTTTGTTGGCCAGCGGCAGGCGCAGTTCGGTCGTCACCTCGGCCCGGCCTTCGGCCAGATCGACCGCAACCCCGGCCCGCGACATGAACCCGAACGGCGGCTGATCCAGCAGCGACAACGCCGCCGTCACGCTTGATGTCGTTTGCAAGGTGATCTCGGCGGGGGGCGGGCGGACGGTGAAATCCGGCACCCGCAGAACCGCCCGCTGCACCGAGATTTCACCCCCGTCAGGTGGCGTTACCCTGCCTTGATCCAGGACCATGGTGTAGGTCGTCCCCTCGATCGCCGCATAGCCATGCCCGCCACGGATCGGGGGCAAGGTCCGCATGAATCGCACATCGGCATCGGCAAACTCATAGCCCAACGACAATCTGGGTTCTTGCCCGGGACGCAGCCGCAGTGCGGCCTTGACGTCGAACAGGCTGCCTTCTTGCACGTTCTCCACAAGCCACTCGCGCGTGCGCGGTACCAGCCCGACCGGCCACAGCGCGATCAGCCGGTCATGCCGGATCACGTCCAGCGCGAGATCCACCGCGACGGTCCACCCGTCCGACCCTGCCGACACCTTGCCCTTGGCCATGACGTGGCGGTCGTCCTCGACCAACGTCAGTTGGCCAAGATCCAGACTGAACGGGTCCAGCCGCAACCGCAGATCGACCGCGCCCTGACTGAACAGGACGGGTTCTGCAAAGACACCCTCGGGGTTCACCCGCATTTCCGAAAGGTTCATCTGCCCCAGAAATGCACCCGGCACGGCCCCTGTGAATTCCGTCAGGTAGGCATGACCCGTGGCCACCAGATGCAGGGTCGGGCTGTCAACCGTCAGATCGCCGAAGGTGATCTTTTGCGCTGCCGGATCATAGGCGAATGTCAGCCCTGCCTTGTCGAACGGCACCGGGCGCGCGCCCGGCACCGGACTTAGTGCGCCGGGGTCAAACCGCAACGCGCCTTCGATCCCCGTCAGTTGTCCCGCAACATCGAAGCCCGCACGCAGATCGCCCGAAATCGGGGCATCGATC
>JAUSPL010000153.1 GCA_030656535.1 Gemmobacter sp. | reverse complement strand
GATCATGCAGGCGATGGGGGGCACACCGCCTGAATTCGCGCACCATTCGCTGTTGACCGGACCGCAGGGCGAGGCGCTGTCGAAACGGCTGGGAACGCTGTCGCTCCGCGATCTGCGTGCACAGGGCATCGAGCCCTTGGCATTGCTGAGCATGATGGCACGCCTCGGGTCATCAAAGCCGATCGAACTTGCATCCTCGATGCAGGACCTGATCAACGGGTTCGATATCGGCAGCTTTGGGGCCGCCCCGACCAAGTTTGATGCGGACGATCTGTTCCCGTTGACCCGCGCCCATGTTCAGGCCCTGCCGTATGCCGCGATGGCCGACCAGATCGCGAACTTGGGTGTTCCCGCCGAACTGGCCGAGCAGTTCTGGGCGGTCGCGCGGGAAAACATCACCGTAAAGGCCGACCTCAAGGGTTGGTGGGCGATGTGCCGCGACGGCGCCGACCCGGTGATCGCGCCCGAAGATGCCGAATTTGTCGCGCAGGCGCTGACATTGTTGCCGCCGCGTCCTTGGGGCGCCACAAGCTGGTCTGATTGGACCAATGCCGTCAAGGCCGCGACAGGTCGCAAGGGCAAGGGGCTTTTCATGCCTCTGCGCCGCGCGGTGACGGGGCAAGATCATGGACCGGATATGGCGTCGCTGATGCCCTTGCTGCAAAAGGTGCGGACGGCTGGGTGATCCATTGGGTCCACGTCACTGCTGACAGGTCAGGGGCCATCGGCCCCCGGCCCCCCCGAGGATAGTCTGGCAAGGCGAACCTGAAAGAGGTCACTCGAATGGCAATTGCGCCGGGCGGTCAGGCAAAGTTCGTCGAAGGCAATCTGTTTCGCCATATCACGGTCATGTCGCTGACGTCCTCGGTCGGATTGATGGCGATCTTTGCCGTAGACCTGATCAACATGCTGTTCATATCCATGTTGGGCCGGTCCGAGCTTGCTGCCGCTGTCGGCTATGGCGGGGCGATCATGTTCTTTGTGACCTCGTTCGGGATCGGGATGAGCATCGCGGCCGGGGCGCTGGTCGCGCGTGCGCTGGGGATGCGTGATCCGGCAGAGGCAAAGGGCAAGGCAACACATGCGCTGATCCTTGGGGTCATCTTTGCCGTGGCATTTTCCGCGGTCGTCTGGCTCATGCTGGATGTGCTGGTTGGATTGCTGGGGGCGACGGGGGAAACCCGCGCGCTGGCCGTGCACTATTTGCAGATCATCGTGCCCTCCATGCCATTTCTGATGGTGGGGATGGTCGGAGGGGCGATCTTGCGCTCACACGGCGACGCGCGGCGCGCGATGGCCGCGACGCTGTGGGGTGCTGCGGTCAATGCGGTACTGGACCCGATCCTTATCTTCGGGTTCGGGCTGGAACTGACGGGGGCTGCGGTGGCGACGGTGGTGGCCCGCATGGTCATCGCTGCGGTCGCCCTGTTGCCGATTATCCGCCATCATGGTGGATTCGTACGACCCTCTGTGACCGGCATCCTGACGGATGCGCGCCCTGTGGCGGCGATTGCTTTGCCTGCGATCCTGACTCAAATGGCGACGCCGGTCGGTCAGGCCTGGGTCACCCGTGCGATGTCCGAATATGGCGAGGCGGCAGTGGCAGGGATGGCGATTGCAGGCCGTGTGACACCCGTTGCCTTCGGCGTCATCTTCGCGCTGTCAGGGGCGGTGGGGCCAATCATCGGCCAGAACGCAGGTGCCGGACGGTTTGACCGGGTGCGACGGGCGTATCTGGACGGGGTGATGTTTACAGCCTTGGTGATCGTGCTGGTGTCGGCGCTGTTGTTTGTGCTGCGCGGGACGATTGCCGATGCCTTTGCCGCAGAGGGTCTGACCCGGGATCTGGTCTATCTGTTTTGCGGCCCCCTGTCGTTACTGTGGTTTTTCAATGGGCTGATTTTTGTGTCCAATGCTGCGTTCAACAACCTTGGCACCCCGCTCCATTCCACCTGGACCAACTGGGGCCGCCAGACCATCGGCACGGTGCCGTTTGTGATGATCGGATCGGTCTGGTTTGGCGCAACGGGCGTTCTGTTCGGGCAGGCGATCGGCGGCGTCCTGTTCGGCTTGGCTGCGGTGTGGCTTGCGTTGCGGGTGATCGCGCGCAGAACGCCTAGCGAAGGATCCGGGCGTCAATCGCTGCCAGATGGTCGTCCACCATCGCGCGGGTGACCTTGTCCAACGACTGGGCGCGTGGATAGCGCGGGTCCCTGCGGTCGTCCATGATGGGCGATTTCCAGCCCGCAGTGGTGGAAAAAAAGCCGGCCACCCCGGCAGGGCCGCTTTCCCGGGCGAACCCCTGCACCACGGCATCCAGATACGACAAAAGAATCGGGTGGCGGTCGCTGGGTTCGGCGGACTCTGATCCCGGAACCGCATAGACCTGCGCGGATAGCGGTCCCGACTCGGTGTCCACAGTGACCGGGTGACGACCATAGGCGAATTCACGCGCGTCCAGTGCCGCCCAATCGCGCCCCGGAACCTGTGCGACCAGCCCCTGAATCACCACCCCCGATGCCGGACGCACAGACAAAAAGGCCAGGTCGCGCGCCGGAGTATGGACCCACACCCGTTCCCACCCCGTCAGATGCGCCGCAAGGCCCCCCGCGTAGGCATGGGTTGCGCGGTTCACCAGCGATCCATAGCCGAAAAAGTGATCTGCCTCCAAAGCGGTCAGGGTCATGGTGTCGGTTTTCCTTTGCATACCGTCGCATATGTTTTTCTCTGGACAGCGCTTCGTACCGCGCGGTATCCCTGAGCGCATCAGGATCGGGAGAATCTGGCGGGGACGCAAGCCCCTGAGCCAGTGCCGAAGGAGCAACCGCCCCGGTAAACTCTCAGGCGCAAGGGACCGTTTCTGAAACGAACACTCTGGAGAGTGGCGCGGACGCGCCCGCCGAAGGGATAACGATCTCAGGCGCCCCGACAAAGGGTAAGGACAGAGGGGGCATCGTGGGACAGGGATTGGCCTGTCCGGGCGGTGCCGGGCTGTCTGACCGGCGGAATTTGGGGGGCGGAATGTCCGACCTGTTACGTTTGGGTCTTCACGACCTGCATCTTCGGCTTGGCGCACGCATGGTCCCGTTTGCGGGCTATGAGATGCCGGTACAATACCCGGCCGGGGTGATGAAGGAACACCTGCACACCCGTGCTGCGGCAGGACTGTTCGATGTCAGCCACATGGGCCAAGTGATCTTGCGCCCCAAATCGAACATGGCGACGCTGGTGGCGGCCCTGGAATCCCTGATGCCGGTGGATGTTGCAGGGGTCGCGCAAGGGCGGCAGCGGTATGGCCTGTTCACCAATGCGAACGGCGGAATTCTGGACGACCTGATGTTCGCCAACCGTGGGGACCATATGCTTGTGGTGGTCAACGCTGCGTGCAAAGCCGACGATATCGCACATATGCAGGCGCATCTGTCAGAAGCGGCAGATGTCATTCCGGTGACCGACCGCGCGCTGCTGGCGCTTCAGGGACCGATGGCCGAGGCCGCGCTGGCGCGGCTTGTGCCTGCGGTTGCCGCGATGCGTTTCATGGATGTCGGCGTGTTTGACTGGGCCGGGGCTGATCTGTGGGTCTCGCGGTCAGGCTATACCGGCGAGGACGGGTTTGAAATTTCAATCCAGGACAATGCCGCGCTGGCCTTGGCCGAAGCCTTGCTCGCGATGCCCGAGGTCGCGCCAATCGGCCTGGGTGCCCGCGACAGCCTGCGGCTTGAGGCGGGCTTGTGCCTCTATGGGCACGATATCGACACGGAAACCTCGCCTGTAGAGGCGGGGCTGTCTTGGGCCATCCAGAAGGCCAGACGCACCGGCGGCGCGCGGGCAGGCGGTTTTCCCGGCGCCGACCGGATCCTGAACGAATTGGCAAACGGCCCTGCCCGCCGCCGCGTCGGCCTGCGGCCCGATGGTCGGGCACCAATGCGCGAAGGCACTGTGCTTTTCGCGACCCCTGAAGGCGGCGACCCGATCGGGATCGTGACGTCGGGTGGGTTTGGTCCGTCGGTCGAAGCGCCGGTGGCTATGGGCTTTATCCCGGCCGATACCTCTGGCACAGTTTATGGCGAGGTCCGGGGCAAGCGCCTGCCGGTGACCATCGCCCCGCTGCCTTTCCACCCCACCACCTACAAACGCTGAGGCCCAAAA
>JAUSPL010000150.1 GCA_030656535.1 Gemmobacter sp. | reverse complement strand
GGTGGCGACCCGAGGGCCGTTCTGGCGGCGATCACCATCGCCCGTGCCACCTTGCGCAACATCCGCCAGAACCTGTTCTGGGCGTTCGGATACAACATCGCGCTGCTCCCGGTTGCGGCCGGGGTGCTGTACCCGATCAACGGGATGCTTTTGTCACCGATGCTGGCCGCCGGGGCGATGGCGTTGTCATCGGTGTTCGTCCTGACCAATGCCCTTCGCCTGCGCCGGGCCGGAACCGCGATCACCGCACTGTGACGGGGCCTGCGCGCAACACGGGTTATATTAAGATGACTTCGACCAGACAAATCCTTCAGACCTCACCGGACAAAGGGCCGCAGATGAACATCAAGGACGCCAGCGACCAATCCGGTCTGCCCGCCAAGACCATCCGCTATTACGAAGACATCGGCCTTGTGTCTCCCTTGCGTGCGGCCAACGGATATCGCAGCTATCGACCACAAGACGTGCACCTGCTGACCTTTCTGGCGCGCGCCCGCGCGCTGGGCTTTTCCATCGAGGAATGTCGGGTGCTGCTTGCGCTTTACAACGACCGGGACCGCGCTTCGGCGGATGTCAAACGGGTGGCACAGGACCACCTTATCCAGATCGACGAAAAGGTCAGCGCGCTTCTGGCGATGCGGGCCACGCTGAATGAGCTGGTACAGTCATGCGCAGGCGACCACCGCCCCGATTGCCCGATCCTGAAAGGGATCGCCGGACGCGAGGTAGCCGCATGATGAACCGTCGCATGATCATCGCAACGGGTCTTTGCGCACTGGCGTCGCCCGCACTGGCGCTGCCGTTCCGGGACTGGACCGAACAGACCTTTCCCCGCCGCAAGGCCAATCGCTTTGACCAGCAAGGCGACGGGGTCGCCGTCAGTTCGGATGCAGGCGTGTCCTTGCTGATCCGGGCCGTTCCCGAACCACAGTGGCTGACCCGGTCTGCCCGCTGGTCCTGGTCGGTCAATCAGGGCGTCCCCGCCACCGATCTGTCGCGCAAGGGCGGCGACGACCGCAATCTGGCGCTGTATTTCGTGTTTCTCAGCGCAGAGGATGCGGATCGTCTGCGCGGGGCTGCCGTGCGCCGCATCCTGACCTCCAGGGCCGCGCGTGTGCTGGTCTATGTCTGGGGCGGCAATGACGCCCGCGGCGCGATGATGCAAAGCCCGCATCTGGGCGCACGCGGTGTGACGATCACGTTGCGTCCGGCGGGAACCGGGTCCTATTCGGAATCCGTGGACCTGGCCGCAGACTATCGTCGGGCGTTCGGGGCTGCGCCGCAGGTGTTGTTTGGCCTCGGCCTGTCGGCAGACAGCGACGATACGGAAACCTCGGTCCGGGCGCGGGTCGACGGCCTGAAACTGGTGCTTTGATCCGGCGGGCGCCAATGGGCGGGATATTTTTGATCGGATGACAGGCAGGCTGTTTTCTTCTGCGCCCCAGAGCGCTATCTGCGGGGCATGAGCAACACACTTCACATCGTTGGCGCCGGCATGGCCGGATCCGAGGCCGCCTGGCAGGCGGCGAACATGGGCGTTCCTGTGGTCTTGCACGAGATGCGGCCAAAGGTTGGCACCTTTGCACACCGGACCGGGCACTTTGCCGAAATGGTGTGCTCGAACTCGTTTCGGTCGGATGATGACGAACGCAATGCCGTGGGCCTGCTTCATTGGGAAATGCGCGCCGCCAAAGGGGTGATCCTTGAGGCCGCGACCGCACACCGTCTGCCTGCGGGTGGCGCTTTGGCCGTGGACCGCGATCCCTTTGCCGAATACGTCACCGCCCGCTTGCGCGCGCATCCCCTGATTTCCGTATCAGACGAAGAGGTTACCGAACTTTCTTCAGACGGGAACTGGATCATCGCCACGGGTCCTCTGACCTCTGGCGCGCTTGCGTCCAGCATCGCCGCGACCACTGGCGCCGACGCGCTGGCGTTCTTTGATGCCATCGCGCCGATCGTTTATGCCGACACGGTGGACATGTCCGTCGCCTGGATGCAGTCGCGATATGACAAGGGCGAGACGGTCGAGGAACAGACCGCCTACATGAACTGTCCGATGGACAAGGCCCAGTACGAAGCCTTTATCGACGCCTTGCTGGCCGCAGAAAAGACCACCTTTCACGAGGGCGAAACCGCGGGCTATTTCGACGGCTGCCTGCCGATCGAGGTGATGGCGGAACGCGGTCGCGAAACCCTGCGCTTTGGCCCGATGAAACCTGTCGGCCTGACCAACCCGCACACGGGCATCAAGGCCTATGCCGTGGTGCAACTGCGCAGGGACAATGCGCTTGGCACGCTTTACAACATGGTCGGGTTTCAGACCAAGATGAAGTACGGCGCGCAAACGTCTGTTTTCAAAATGATTCCAGGTTTGCACGATGCCAGTTTTGCCCGGCTTGGCGGCATTCACCGCAACACGTTCCTAAACTCGCCCACGTTGCTGGACGACCAGATGCGTCTGCGTGCGCGGCCCAATATCCGCTTTGCGGGTCAGATCACCGGGGTCGAAGGCTACGTCGAATCCGCCGCAATGGGGTTGCTGGCCGGGCGGATGGCGGCGGCAGAAATCCTTGGGCGCCGGATCGAGGCGCCGCCACAGGACACCGCAATGGGGTCGCTTGTGCATCACATCACCGGCGGGGCGGATGCAAAGACCTTTCAACCGATGAACGTGAACTTCGGGCTGTTCCCGCCTATCGACGCCAAAGGCGGCCGCAAGGGGCGCAAGGATCGGTACAAGGCCTACACAGACCGGGCAAAAGACACGTTCACGCAATGGCTTGCGGGGCAAGATTGACCTACGTTACCAGGTTCGCGCCGTCGCCCACCGGGCCGTTGCATCTTGGTCACGCCTACTCCGCCCTGACGGCCCATGATCGTGCCCGCGCAATGGGCGGCACGTTCCTGCTGCGGATCGAGGATATCGACCCGCAGCGCTGCAAGCCCGAATGGGAGGCGCAGATCATCAGCGACCTGCGCTGGCTGGGCCTGACTTGGGCGCCAGTCGTCCTGCGCCAGTCTGAGCGCCTGACCGCCTATCGTGCCGCGCTTGACCGCCTGACCGATCTGGGCGTTCTGTACCCCTGCCGTTGCACAAGGGGCGATATCCGCGCTGCCTTGTCCGCACCGCAAGAAGGCGTGCCGTTGACCGGGCCGGACGGGCTGATCTATCCCGGCACCTGCCACCACCGCCCGATGACCGACGCGGGGCCGCAGGACGCGATCCGTCTGGACATGGCGCGCGCCTTGGCCCTGATCGGCCCACCCACGTGGACCGAAGGATGCCAGCCCCCCACAGGCATCCGCCACGCAAAAAGCCCGGTCACGACCATCGGCGATGTCGTGCTGGCACGGCGCGACTTTGGCACCTCGTATCATTTGTCGGTGGTGGTGGATGACGCAGCCCAGTCCGTCACCGAGATCGTCCGCGGCGAGGATCTGGCCGAAGCAACGCCGATCCATGTCATACTTCAGGCATTGCTGCAGGTTCCAACGCCAAACTATTGGCATCACATACTTATCCGAGATAAGAATGGCAAGCGTCTCGCCAAGCGTGATGACGCCCGCGCGCTGGCGTTGTTTCGCGCCGAAGGGGCGACGCCCGCCGACATCCGCCGCCTGGTCGGGCTGTCGGATACGCCGATCGGAACTTGGCCGTGATGCGCACGCTGCCCCCCGACCAAAGCCCGCGCCCTAGCGCCTGCGAATAGGATCAGCCAGCAGCCGCAACCCGTTGAGAACTACCAGAACTGTGCCCCCTTCGTGCCCGATCACTGCGATGGGCAACGGCAGGTCAAAGAATAGCGCGCTGATCACCAGCACCGCCATGGCCCCCATCGACACGATCAGGTTTTGCCGGATGATGCGGCCTGTACGGCGCGCCAAACGGTGCGCCTCGGCCAAGCGGGTCATGTCGTCGGACAACAGCGCCACACCTGCGGCCTGCAAGGCGACCTCGGATCCTGCCGCCCCCATCGCAATGCCGACATCCGCCCGCGCCAGCGCCGCCGCGTCGTTCACCCCGTCTCCGACAAAGGCCACCTTGCCGCGCGACGCAAGGTCCGCCACCAGCGCCACCTTGTCGGCGGGCAAGAGATCGGCGTGAATCTCGGACGGACGCAGGCCCAGGTCCGCCCCGATCCGTTCGGCCACCGGGCGCCGGTCGCCGGTCATCATCGCGATTTCGGCGACCCCGCCTTTGCGCAGGGCAGCCAGACCCGCCGCCGAGCTTTTGCGCGGCAGATCGGCCACCGACACCGCGCCCAGCATTTGCGCCCCGCGCCCCATGTAAACGACAGTCCGCGCGGCATCGGCCAATTGGATCAGCGCCGGATGACCCATGTCCGCCCCCATCGACGACACAAGCCGCGGATTGCCGGCCCACAGTCCGTCACCCGCGACCAGCCCTTCCGAGGGACGCACCGAAACCCCGTCAAGTTCCGCAACAACCAGTCCGCGTGCCTCGACCTCGCGGCGGATCGCATCAGCGATCGGGTGTTCGGATTGGGCCTCAAGCCCGGCAAGCTGCGTCAGGAAATCCTCGTCCGACCCGCTCAGCACCACCAGATCGACCACATCCGCCCGCCCGGTGGTCAGCGTTCCGGTCTTGTCAAACGCAAAGGCCCGCACCGCGCCCAAGGTTTCCAATGCGGCTCCGCCCTTGAACAACACTCCCCCGCGCGCCGCTGCGGACAGCGCCGACAAGATGGCTGCGGGAACAGAAATCACGATGGCACAAGGGCTTGCCGCCACCAAAAGGGTTGCGGCGCGGTAGAGCGCATCATCAAAGTCGCGGCCTATAGCCAGGAACACCGCCAAGGCAACGCATGATCCCACCAGGACCGCCACGGTGTAGCGCTGGCCGAACCATTCGCTGAACCGTTCGGACGGGGCGCGGGCGGCCTGCGCCTCGGTCACAAGCGTTATCATCCGCGCAACCGTGCTTTCGCCGGTTCCCCGCGTGACCTTCATGTCCAACACAGCGTTCAGGTTCACCGTGGCCTCGAACACCTGCGCGCCCGGACCTTTGTGGACCGGCATCGATTCCCCGGTGATGGTCGCCTCGTCCAGCGACCCGTCGCCCGCGACGATCACCCCGTCGACCGGCACCCGAGCGCCGGGACGCAGCACCACGATGTCACCGGGCAGCAAGTAGCCCGAGGCCACTTCCTCGATGCCATCAGCGCTGCGGCGCAGGGCGGTATCGGGGCGCAGGGCCATCAAGGCCTCGACCGCGCGCCGGGCCTTGCCCATCGCCCGACTTTCAAGCGTTTCGGACATGCTGAACAATGTCAAAAGGACAGCGCCTTCCATCGGCGCATCCACTGCCGCTGCCGCAAGTGCCGCGACGACCATCAGCAGATCGATGTCCAAAATGCGTTCGTGCCACAGGCTGCGCAGGGCTGACAGGGCCGTCGGCAAACCCGCCACAGCATAGACCACCGCGTACCCGACCAGCGCCAGCGATGCAAAACCCGCGAAATGCGCCGCCCCCCCGACCAGCATTGCGACAACGGCGACGAGCGTCAGCCACAGATCGTAAGAGCTGTCTTCGGTGCGGTCAGGGCTGGCGGTCATGCTGGGTCCGATCAATGAACAGGGGATTGCGGCGGAATCTTGCGATTGTTCATGTGGCACCCGTTTGGCCCTGCCCGCAATCCAGCCAAATGCCGCCCTGCAGGTCACATCGGGTCGGCTGTGACCACTTCTGCCCCGTCCCGCACGGCCGTGAAAAAGCAAGACCTCCGGTTGGTGTGGCAGGCCGGGCCGGTCTGATCGACCCGCACCAAAAGGCAATCGCGGTCACAGTCGATACGCAGCTCCACCAGACGCTGAACATGGCCCGAGGTTTCGCCCTTGGCCCAGAACGCCGACCGAGAGCGAGACCAATAGGTCACCTGTCCGCTGGCAATCGTCCTGGTCAGGCTTTCGGCGTTCATCCAGGCCATCATCAAGACCTCGCCCGTCGCATGGTCCTGGGCAATGGCCGGGATCAACCCGTTAGCATCATACTTGAGCGTAAGAGGATCAAAATCCATGGGCATCGGTCCTTTGCAATGGCGCGCGCGCAGCCTATCTATGCGGGAATGCGCCCAAGGAAAACCCCGGAGCCCCCATGAGCGACACAGACCTCGTCAAACTGTATTCCGGCCGCATCCTTGCTTTGGCAGCCGATATTCCGCATCTGGGCCGGCTGCCCACCCCAGAGGGCACGGCGCGCAAACGGTCCCCGCTGTGCGGATCAACGGTGACGGCGGATGTGGTGCTGGACCAGGGCCGCGTTGTGGAATTTGCGCAAGACGTCAAGGCTTGCGCCTTGGGTCAGGCGGCGGCGGCGGTGGTCGGTGCTGCGATGATCGGGCGCACGAGGACCGAGATCGAGAACGCCCGAGACCAGTTGCGCGCCATGCTGACATCCGACGGCCCGGTGCCCACCGCCCCATTCGACGGGCTGGAAGTCATGATCCCGGCGCGTGATTTCAAGAACCGCCATGCCTCCATTCTGCTGTCGCTTGACGCCGCCGCCGAAGCCGTGGCCCAGGCCGAAACCGCCGCCGTTTGACCGGAACAACGGGCGCCTGCGTGGTGTCGCGAAGCAGGCGGCAGGCTTTGTGCATTGGGGTCAGGTGCGTCACCTGCGGGTTTGAACACGTGCCTCAGGGGTACCGCTTGCATCCGTGCCTGCCTGGCGGGACAGGGACTTGTCACCCGGACCCCACCGCATCTGACCAAGGGCCGGGCGCATAGGCAACGTCCTGCGCGAACCGCAAAAAAAAACCGCCGCACTCGCTGGGGGCAAGGCGGCGGCAAGTCATGGGTCCGAGAGGCAGTCATCCCTTTGGGCAAAGGGGCATGCAAAGGACTTTGGGGACAGAGCGTCCTTTGCGTCGGACCACAGGGCAGTTCAAACAAGATACTCAGGCAAAGGGTGACGGCATCAATGCCGCAACATCACCCCACGGGCAGATGCAGCAAGGCACCCAGAATTCCGAACAGGACGGCGACGCCCAAGGCGTCTTGCAGCAGCGTCGCGCGGGACCGGGCAAGGACAGCGGCGATATCGTTCAGCATGTCGGGCTCCTTGGTTTGTTGCTAGATTGTTCTCATATTCTTAACCGCGTGTAAAGAACTTTATGAGAACAATGCAGAACATTTAAACAACAAAGCAGGACCGCGACACAACCAGAGGTTATTGGCACAGAACATCAAGCCCCAGAACATGCACGGATCCTGCCGCGTTCCAGCGCTGATTGGCCAGGATTGTGCCCTGACCACGTTGCAGACCAGCGCAAAGGTCAGTCGCGACTGAAACGGCTCTGCGCGGGTCTTGCGCCAATCCGCGCAGGATCAAAGCAGCGGTGCCAGAAGGCCGGGGGGGA
>JAUSPL010000076.1 GCA_030656535.1 Gemmobacter sp. | reverse complement strand
CCAACCGGCGTTTCAGCACTGCGATCGCCTTGCCCGACAGGGTCACGCCGCCCATGCGGTAATCCTCGAACGCCGCATAGGCCAGCGGGACCCAGTCCTTGACGCAGGCTGCAATCGCGTCCGCATAGACCCGGATTTCATACTGCGCATGAGCATCGGCGCGCAACCGCAGGAAATGAAACAGATTGTGCAGGTCTGTCTTCCAGTACCACTGGGTATACATGTTCATCGGCAGGTTCATCCGCGCCAGTTCACGCGCCAGACCCTGCTGGCCATCCTGACTGAGCATGGATTCATAGCTGTCATAGCTGCGGTTGGCGTCGGATTTCAGCAAATCCAACACCCGCGCGGCCTCGGCACCTTCCAGCACGGCCCCCCGGCCCTGATTGTTGACAGTCGACTGCGCGGCAAGTTGCTCAGGCGCGGGGATGTAAAACTCTCGGTCAAGGATTGAATACCGGGCCGAGTATTCGTTCACGTTGGCGGTGCGGTGCCGGATCCACTGACGGGCCACAAACACCGGCAGCTTGACGTGAAGTTTGACTTCGCACATTTCAAACGGGGTCGAATGCCAATGCCGCATAAGATACCGGATCAGTCCTTCGTCGTTCTGAACATGCTTGGTGCCCGCGCCATAGGAAACCCGGGCCGCCTGCACGATGGCGCTATCGTCGCCCATATAGTCGATGACACGTATGAACCCATGATCCAGAACCGGATGCGCCCGGTACAGGTGTGCCTCCATCCCATCCGAAACGGCGCGAAGGGTCTGGCGCGGGGTGGCACGCTGGCTTTCGATTTCAGCTATCTGGTCGGGGGTCAGCGGCATCAGCGCCTCCTGCATACGAAAATGGCCCACGAATTAACGCAAGCAGATCACACGATCCTTACAGGATGCGGCCAGCGGACAGCAAGTGCCCGCGCCTGCAACGCCCGCGACCTTTTTGCATCAAGGCGGAATCGCACATTTCTGCAAGAATTGACAGCTTGTCACGAATTGGGCATCGTTTCGCACAATAATAAACAAACTTCGGGCAGTCAAAATCATGATCAGGAAACTCGCGTCCCTATTGGTGGTGACGTCAATGGCTGCGTGCGGCGGCAATCCGTTCGTTGCGCCCGACGATGGCGACGGCACCGAGCCACCCCCGGTTGACACCACAACGGTTGTCGTCCCGGCCGTGCTGAAGAACAGTGTCAACGCGATCAACTACAACGCTGCCGACGACGCTTTTGAGATCTCATTGGCCGGTCTGGATACCACGCCCGTCACGGCGGTATGGCTGCGCAATACCGCACTTGAGTCAGGCCTGACGGGATTCCGCGCCTATTCGGTGCAAGAGGATCCGCTGGACCGGATGTTCGTAGGCTTGGCACGCGAAAGCGACGACGGCACGACGCGGGCCGCCATGGGCGGCGACGGTGGGCAGTTCAACCGCTATTTCTCGGGGGCGGTCTATGACCGCGATGGCGGGTTTACCCCGCCAACCGGGACCGGCGCGCCGGGCAGCGGTCAGGTGTCTTACGCGGGTGACTATGCCGGCTTGCTGAACACCGGCGTTGCGCCGGGCCCTGACCAGTTGCCAATCCCCCCCGGAACAGACCCGGATCTTGAGCCACGCCAACCCTTCCGCGTGTCGGGCGAGGTGTTCATCAACGCCAACTTCAGTGAGAACCTGGTAAACGGGGCCGTCTACAACCGTGTGATCGTTGACAACGGCTTCAATCTGGATAACGTCATTCTGATCCCATCCGACATTGCCCCGAACGGGACATTCCAGGGTGAGGCGCGCCGGTCGCGGCGCGTCGACCTGGCCGAACCAGTGGTCGGGGACTATGGCGGCGTGTTTGGCGGCACGAATGCCGGCAACCTGGCTGGCATCCTGTCATTGACCAAGGTGTATGAGGGAACCAACGGCTTGCCCACCGATGGTGATGCGATTGATGGCCTTGAAGAACGCGGGATCTTCGTCTTGCGCCAATGCGGACTTTCGGGGGCTTCGGCAATCTGTAGCGATGCTGCGCCGGATTACTAGGACGCTCGCAGTCGCAGCCGTTGCAATGTTGCCGGTTGTGGCCGGGGCCGAACAGGTCCCGGCGCAGTCGCTGACGCTGGAACAGATGCGGGTGCTGGGCTATCAGGCCATCGGCGCGCGCCGTCCGGATGTCGCGCTGTACATCGCGACGCGCCTGCTGGACCGCGATCCGCGCGACGCCTATGGGCATTATCTCAAGGCGCGTGCGCATCTGGACATGGGCCAGATGAATGCCGCCAACGCCGCGGGGCGCAGCGCGTTCCGACACGCCGCATCCCCGACCCAGCGGTTTGAATCTGCCCGGATCACCGCCCTTTCGGCCTTCAACCTTGATCAGTTCAGCACAGCCCAATGGTGGTTGCGCCGGGCGGGTGATACCGCACCCAACGGCACAGACCGCGCCCGGACCCAGCGCGACCATGCCGCCGTGCAGGCGCGCAACCCGCTGCGGGTCGCGTTGCAGTTTTCGGTGGTGCCGTCCTCCAACGTCAACAACGGCGCGGGTTCGCGGTTCAACATCATCGACGGCATCCCCGTGGTGGGTGTCCTGAGCCCCGATGCCCAGGCCTTGGCCGGTGTCGTGGCCGAAGCCGATCTGCGGGCAAGCTATCGGGTGCGGCAATCGGCGAAATCGGAAACCCGGCTGACGGCGGGGTTCAACATCCGCGACGTGACCCTGGACAGCGCAGCCAAGGCAGCCATTGCGGCGCTTGGCCCGATGGACTTCGGCGCACAACGGGTCGAGCTTGGCGCCACGCACATCTACCGCGCCTCGCCACGCGATCAATTGGTCCTGGGCGGGCTTGTCGGGCGGCAATGGTACGGCGGGCGGCAGAACTATGACTTTGCGCGGCTCTCGGCCGGGATGTTGCGCGCTGTTGCCGAACGAACCGCAGTTGGTGCCGACGCCATGATCGAACACCGCAATATCACCAACAGCACACGCACCGAGCACGCTTTTGCCCTGCGCGCCAGCGTCACCCAGCGGTTGCGCGGCGACGGTGGATTGCTGGTGGGCGCGCTATTCTACAGCGGGCACCGGACAACGCTGATCGGACGCAGTTCCAACACGGTGGGCGCAAGCCTGTCCTGGGATCTGGGCCAGGTGATCGGCCCGGCGCAGGTATCGATGAACCTGCGCGCAAGCCGCAGCCTCTACCCCGATTACACCATTGGCGTGATTGCCGTACCGGGGGGGCGCCGCGATGACATCCTGTCCGCCGCGATCAGCCTGAGCTTTCCACAAGTGTCCTATGCCGGCTTCGCCCCGATGGTCACGATCAGCGGCACGCGCAGCCAGTCAAACGTCAGCCGGTTCACAACGTCGGAACGCGCGATCACCCTTGGGCTGCGATCACAGTTCTAGCGCAGTTATGTGCCTGCCGACTGTCGACCACAGGCTTGGGCTGGCGCTGGCGTGTCCGCTGACATATGTACATGGTCTGTCGCAAACGGAAGGATACCCCGATGCAGATCCGCTATCTTCACACTATGGTCCGGGTCCTGGACCTGGAAAAATCCAAGGCGTTCTATGAGTTGCTCGGCCTGCGCGAAATCAAGCGCCATGACAGCGAACAGGGCCGCTTTACGCTGGTCTATCTGGCAGCACCCGGTCAGGATGAAACCCCGGTCGAACTGACCTGGAACTGGGACGGTGACACTGGTCTGCCATCAGACAGCCGCCACTTTGGCCATCTCGCCTACGAGGTCGAGGATATCTATGCCATGTGCCAGCATCTGATGGACAATGGCGTGACGATCAACCGCCCGCCGCGCGATGGACGGATGGCTTTTGTGCGCAGCCCGGACAATATATCGATCGAGCTGCTGCAGATGGGTGGGTCCAAGGCCCCTGCGGAACCCTGGCTCAGCATGGGCAACACAGGCCACTGGTAACACGCACACTCAACATTCAGGTCAAAGGGCGCACCCGCAAAGGTGCGCCCTTTTTTCTTGTGTTCAACCTGTATCGCATACCGGGCACCCTGCCCCAGATGATGAAAAAAGGGCCGGCGCAGTGTCCTGCGCCGGCCCTCTTCAAGGGTTGGGTGTCGTGATCAGAGGATCACGATATCGCTGAACACCAGCAGGTCATTGGCGTTCAGGTTGGCGAACTCGACCGCAGCCCCTGCCCCGTTCCCGTCGGCGTCATAGTAAAGTTTGCCGGTCAGGTTGTCGTAGATCAGGAAGTCATTGGCATCGACCGCCGCCGTCCCGATCACGAACTCATCCGCAGTCACCGAAGCTCCAAGCGACCGGAACACCGCCGAGGACAAGGCGATCTTGTCGACCCCCGTGGCAAAGTCGGTGATCGTGTCGATATTGTCCGGCGCCAGTGACGTCGAGAACACGAAGGTATCAGAGCCCAATCCGCCGGTCAGGGTATCATTGCCGCGCACGCCGTCCAGCGTGTCGTTGCCCTGCGCCCCGATCAACACGTTGCCCATGCCGTTGCCGGTGATCAGATCGGCCCTGCGACCGCCGATCACACCTTCGATACCCGCGTAGGTGTCCCCAGCCGCCGCCCCGGTGTTCAGTCCGGGGGTCTGCAGGTTGATCACCAGCGGTCCATAATCCACCTCGTCATAGGCGACATAGTCAAAGCCGTCACCGCCGACCATGTGGTCCGCCCCTTCGCCGCCGCGCAGCACGTCGTCGCCCTGGTTGCCGAACAGGGTGTCATCGCCCGATCCGCCATACAGGGTGTCGTTGCCGTTCAGACCCGACATGGTATCGGACCCGGCCCCGCCATCGACCACGTTGTTGCGTCCGTTGCCGACCACAAGACTGTCGATACCTTCCAACACGGTGATGACCACGTTCAATGGCGTGTCATTCACACCGTCGGACACCGTGAACGTCGCCCCGAACAGGCCGGTTGTCTCGGTTGCCCGATAGCGCAGGACATCGAATTCTGCCTGCGTCAGGGTCATCCCGACCGTGATCAACCCCAGACCAAAGTGGCGCAGCTGACCTTCGGACGGCCCAGTGACCAAGGTATAGGTCAATGGATCGCCTTCGGGATCAACGATACCAGCGGCGGGCGTCAGCAAGGATGCGTTCCAGCGTCCAGCCTCTACCCCAGCCGGCGTCCAGGTCGCAAGACCGCCTGCACCGCCAGGTCCTTCGTCAACGTTCGTCACCTCGACGGTCAGCACACGGGATGTGCTTGCGCCAAAGGTGTCGGTTGCCGTGACTGTCACAGCGACCGTCGGCTCGGCTTCATAGTCCAGCGACACCCCGTCCTTCAGTTTCAGCGTGTACACGCTGCCACCGACCCCAAGGGTTTCAACGATCTCGAACCGGATGTCGTCAACCGAGTAGGTCACAGAGTCCCCGTCGTCGATGTCGATTGACGAAAGCTCGGTGACAAACGCCCCTTCGGCATTCTCGGCGACCTGCATCGGATCAGAGCCGATGGTGATTTCCGTCGGAGCATCGTTGGTGCCGGTGATCGTCACCGT
>JAUSPL010000142.1 GCA_030656535.1 Gemmobacter sp. | reverse complement strand
AGCGCGTCGCGACCGAAGACAACGCAACGCCGTGCTTGTCGCCCACCGCTTTCAATGTCGCCAACAGCGTTTGGAACATATCCCACGGGCCGAACTCTTCGATGATCAGGCGGTATTTGATCAGGCTGCGGTTTTCGAACTGAAAGCCGGGATCGGGCTGACCCAGCCACGCATCGGTCAGGAACCCGCCTGCCAACGTACCATAGCACAGGATCTGCACGTCGCGCCGCGCCCCCCATTCTGCGAAGGTTCCTGCCGGGCGCCGGTCGAGCAGCGAGTACTGGACCTGCGCCGAGACCACGTCGAAACCCGCGTCGATGAAACGGTCCATCACCGGCGCGTCCCAGTTGGTCGTGCCGAGATTGGCAATCTTGCCCTTGCGCTGGCACTCTTTGAGCACCTCCAGTGCCTCGACTGCGTTGCCCAGCGCCATGTCCCACCAGAAGAATTGTACCAGCGGGATGCGGTCGATCTGCAGGCGCTTGAGCGAGCGGTCAATGATCGCTTCGACTTCATCCGGGCGGATGTCGGTCAGCCGTCCGAGGTCTGGCACCAGCTTGGTGTGCACCATGACCCTGTCCGCAACCGCAGCCCCGCGCCGACGGCGCACATCGGCGATGAAATGACCGATCATTTCCTCGACGCCCCTATAGATATCTGCGCAGTCGAAGGTGGTGATCCCGGCGTCGAGAAACGCTTCCATATCGGCGATGGCCTCTGCAGCGCGCACCTCGCCGTGGTCCCCGGCCAACTGCCAGCCGCCCTTGATGACGCGCGAAATCTGGTGGCCCGGGCGCAGGTCTGCGGTTTCCACGGTCATTGTTCTTCCTTCCAGTAGGGGGTGCCGCGCTGATCGGGCAATCCTGTGGTGGCGGCATGGGAATACCAGCGCCGGTTTTCGCGCAAGATGCGCAAGCGGCCCCCGCAATGTGGATCGGGGCAGGCAACCTCGGCGTCGGTGGTCATCCAGTCGTCGCTGTCGGTCTCGCGCTGTTTGGCCGGCAACAGCGGCAGCACGGCAGCCAGCGCGAACATTGAAATCCTGGCTGGACCGTCGAACACAAGGTTCTCGCCAATCACGCGAAAGGACTCGCCTTCGACGTGGCGGCAGATCGGTGCGCGGCCGTCGAGCACCGTCTCGACCCTGAGGTCGTACAGCCAGAATCCACGCTCCCCATCCTTGTGCATCTTTGTGCCTTTCCGTGCTTGACCGAGTCAGCTGTGATATGTGATATTTTATCAACGATATATTTTGGACCTGTCAAGGCTGAACATGAGCACTCCAATCATCGCCCGCCTCGATCCGCTGAAACTGCGCGAAAACGTGTATTTCGCGCTGAGAGATGCTTTTACCCGAGGTGACTTTGCGCCCGGCGATGTGCTCAGTTTGCGCACACTGTCCGATCAACTGGGAGTCTCGATGACCCCAGTGCGCGAGGCTGTGCGCAGACTGGTGGCAGAGGGCGCGCTGGTGGACACACCGTCGCGCACCTTGATGGTACCGCCCTTCGATGCGCGGCGTGCTGCCGATCTCAAGGCCGCGCGTCTGGCGTTGGAGCGTCTGGTGCTGGATCAGGCGATAAGCCGGATGACACCCGCGGATATCGACGCGCTGGAAGCGATCCTGTTACGCCCCAAGTCCGGCCCGGAAACCCTGCCGGACCTTATCGCCAACCACGAATTCCACCATAAACTCTACAGCTTCAGCGCATCCGCCGTGTTGATGCCGATGATTGAAGCGCTGTGGCTTCAGTACGGGGCGTATCTCAACCTGATTATCAACCGCCCCGCTGCGAGCCTGATCGAAGAGCACGTGCATCACCACGAGATCGTCGCTGCCCTGCGCACAGGTGACACGGCAAGGGCCCAGGCCGCCCTCGAAGCCGATGTCACTCGGTCATTCCACATTCTTATTTCTTAGGCGACGTGTCCAGTCCCCGAACCAGTCAATCACGGCCGTCGCGGTCACACCCCGCTACTGGCTGATTGAAGTGCGGAGAACGACTGCCATATCGATCAGGTTATGGCACCTGCAGCCTGATGCGAGCCTTGCGAAAAGCTCTGGGCACCCTCAGATATCCCCGTGATCTCTTTGCCCGGGATTGCCCTCGCTACTTCAATTTCACCTTTCGCGCGTACTCCGGGTCCGCCTCCCGTGTTCAACACTCGATCACTGAGCGCCATCATCATCGCCAGTTCCAACCGCGTGATCTCGGCCCGGATGCGTAGATGGGGGTGCCAGAGCGTTCTGTCGGGCTTGTGGGGGATAAGCATCGTCAGGATAGGGTCGCCCTGTCCTCATTCCGGCCGCCGCTTTCTGGCCGACTTAGACCGCGACACCTGCAAATGGCGGCACCTGATCGAGAACTTCTTCGGGAAATTCAAGGAACACAGATGCATCGCCATGCGCTGCTGCAAGACCGACGAAAGCTTCTCCGTCTTCATCTCCTCGCGGCGACCTTCATTCGCCTGCGGTGAACGTCAACAGACCCTGTGCGAAGCCACAAAACCCGAGGATGTGCTGCATCTGAAGATGATTGAGGAGCATCCCGCATTTGGTTGATGTAGCCAGTAATCCTGCGCAGGAAGACCAGAGGGTTGACGTAATCGACACTGTCGTCCCACGCGTCGACCAAGCCTCTGCGATTGAAACCTTCTGAGATTTGATGATCGCACTCAGCATCCAAGCCAATCCGTCGATGGCGGCGGCGCCTGTCTGGATATCTGCCACCACATCCGGGGAACGCCCGATCCGCGCCATCCTTCGCGCCCCGGATCGCATCACCGAATTCGGGCCCGCGCGCACCGTCAGCGACACGGGTGTCGTGGACATCTGCCGGTCCGATCTCTCCGATCCCCGCACCGGCGATCTGATCGTGATCGGGGCCGAAAGCTTCACCCTTCAGGGCGAGCCCACCCGCGACCGGGAACGCCTGCTCTGGGCGCTGGGCCCGCGACCTGAACGATGCAGGCGCTCCGGTCGCGGGGCTTGGCACTCAGTGAGCCCGGCAGCCCTTCGAACGCGGGCGGGATCAGGCGCGCTTGATCAGACGGATCAGGAAGAGCAGGATCACGGCCCCGATTGTGGCGTGGATGATGGCACCAGCAATCCCACTTCCGATGCTCAGACCAAGGCGGGGCAGGATTAGGCCAGCGACAAAGGCGCCGACGATGCCGACGACGATATTGCCAAGCAGGCCATATCCATAGCCCTTGACAATCAACCCAGCGAGCCAGCCAGCAACGGCACCAACAAGAAGAATAACGAACAGACTTTCGAGAGCCATTTTTGGGTCCTTCCCATTTAGACGTGAGCTTCTACAGAACGCTCGGAGTTCACGCGCCGCAGAGGGGGCGCACCGTGCGACCGCATCCCTTTGGATCTGGCAGTGGTTAACAAACGATCAGTGTTGTGTTCAACTGCGGGACATCTTATCGCCGCAAGATATTACGATTCTCGCGTATCGCACACAATTGACCGCATGGATAGCGACTCAGCGTCCGTGGCCTCGATCCCTGGAGGCAGCCACTCGCCTTCGGGAAGTGTCCGTGAGACCTGAACTCTACAGGAACCCCGACCGCGTCTCATTGATGCAGACCGAAATCCGCGTGGGCGAAAAGGCGGTGTCCGCCGCCATTTGCGAGGCGTGCACTTTCCTGAAATCAGCCTGGCGTGGCCAGATCACCGGCACCTGCCTTGGCAACTCCATTCGCCTTCGCCAGCTTCCCGAAATCCGGCAATAGCCTGAATGCGGCAGCGCTCGTCTGGTTCAACGCCCCGGTGATCGTCGGTGCGCATGACACAAGGCCGCTGATCCGGTCAAGGGGTGGGTCTTGGCTGCGATCCCCACCCCGGTCGCGGGGAAAAGCTTCAAGGGCGGCCGCATCGCCCCCGGCGAAAGATAAGGTCGCACAGGCCTGTGTCTGCGGTTCATAAACCGCGCTGCGCGCCGGGCCTGATGGTGGGGAGCGGTTGAGATCGAAGCGTCGGGAGGTGGCGTCCCGGTCAAAGGCCGATGCGGGAAGGCAACCATGCCGAACTTGCTGCTGGTGCCGCAGGTGCGGTTGCGCAAAAGGCTGGATTTGGCTCGTTATGCCGAACAAGCTGTGGATTGCGTCCCGAAGTTGATTGTGGCGAACTGGACGCAGGACGCGCTTTGACGGGGCTCCATGTGCGCGCACGATTTGAGTCAAGATCTGACCTTTGATCCGGACCAATTCGTCAGTCCGTGATCGACCGGCCCACCCGGTCCTGCCTCAACGCGTCAATCTGCCATCCGATCCCCGCTGAGGATCATTGTCACAAGCGCGCCGCTTTTCAACCACTCGTAGCTGACCGCCCCCCTGAGCTGGTCTTCCAAAGCGCGCCTTACGAGACGACTTCCGTAGCCACTGAGTTCTGCCGGCGCCCCGACCTCGGGGCCACCCTGTTCCGTCCAGACGATCCGGACGTTCTCATCTTCCATGCTGCCCGTAATATCGAGCGTGCCGTCTTTCACCGAAAGCGCACCGTATTTGACAGCGTTGGTCGCGAGCTCGTGCACGACGAGCGCCAGCGTCGTCGCCGTGTTCGTTCCCACCCCCATGCGTGGGACCGCGACGCGAATCCGCCCCGTGAACGCGCCATCGTCGTCATAGGGGGCCAGCAAAACAGTAAAGATATCGCCAAGCAGGGCCGTCTTTCCGTGGCTGCCAGGGAGCGGGCGGACAAGATCATGTGCGCGGTCCAGCGCTGTCAGGCGATTTATGAGCTGTTTCGCCATGTCCGCAGCCGACGTCGCGGATCGTGAGGTCAGCCTCGTGAGGCCAGAAGCAATCGCCAGCAGGTTCTTTACCCGATGGCTCATCTCTCCCGCCATCAGCTCGTGACCCTCTTCCGCTTGCTTGCGCCCGGTGATGTCCAGAAAAATGCCAGTCATCTTGCGCTTGCGGATGCCCGCGTCGTCGCCCTGGCCCCGGGCCGAAATCCACCTGACCTCGGCTCCCAGCAGCGTGCGGAAGTCGATCTCATATGGCCCGGACAGCGCCCGCGTTGCGGTGAATGCGGCCCTCACCCGGTCGCGATCAGCCGGGTGAATCTTCTCGGAAAGCTCCTCGAACTTTACGGCCCGCCCCTGAGGTACATCCCAAAGATCAAAGCCGCGTCTGTCCATAACCAACTGATCGGTGTCGACGTTCCACGACCAAAGAGACACGCCCGCTGCATCGATGGCGCGCCTGAGTTCGTCGTGCCCCCACTCGGGTTCATCTGATTCAATGTCAGTCAATTGGCTTTACATGTCCTGGGATTGAGAAGTTTGGGTGTTGTACCTTCTCGGGACCGGAAAGGCCACCGGGGAAGCAGTCCCAAGCCAAGCCGGAAATCGGCGCAAGCAAAATGCCCACCATTTGCGAAGCCGTGCTTGCCGCGCTGCGAGGGCGGCTGAAGGCGCTTACCGCCCTTGGTCTGCGCGATAAGGTGCTTGCCCGAGCGGATGCCGGCGACAGGGCTGATCGTCCTGCGCGATGGCCAGCCGGGCGAGCCGAAGGCACCCGCCGCTGTCACACCGCCATCCACTGCCCGGCAGTGCATGTCTACATTCACGAGAGGGATCGACCGGCAGGCCGCTCCGATCATCCCGATCCGCAAGAACGGGCGACCCTGGAAAGAGGACTGCCCGGCCGCAGTCGCTCGGAACGAAACCCTGCGCGCCACCCGGCGCTCCGGCCGGGCGTTCTGGAAGCGCTGGACCGGATACCATGTCCGAAGCCGGATCGAGGCGAAGATGCGCTGCATGAAAGCCTTCGGAGAACGCATCGCGGCAAGTGACCCAGACCGCCAGACCGCCGAAGTCCAGATCCGCATCGCATTGATGAACCGATTCTCGGCCCTCGGAACGGCCTAGATCGTTCGCGTGGCCTGTTGATGACGGGGAAAGGGGCTATCATGCTTCAGGCGTGAGTTACGCACCAACGCCCGTTGTATGCGTGGCGGCGGAACTTCTTGCGCCAGGACGAGGGCGTCATGCCAACATGTCTGCGTAGCAGCGTCGTCAGATGGCTTTGGCTGGAAAATCCGCAGGCTGCGGCAATATCGCTGAGCGAGTCATCGGTGCTGCCCAACAGACCTTATGCCCGATCAAGCCGACGCTCCAACAACCAGCGATAACGGGTTGCGCCGATCATCTGGAAGAAACACCGGGCGAAGTGGCGGTGGCTGAGACCGTCGGCATCGTCGAGTTCTCGCAGGCCAATGTAGTCCTCCATGTTCTTGTCGGCAAAGTCTTTGACCTTGTTCAACCGCCAATGCGGCAGCTAGACGCATTCATACTTCAGGGACCGCCAGAGACGTTCGATGA
>JAUSPL010000138.1 GCA_030656535.1 Gemmobacter sp. | reverse complement strand
AACTCTCGGATCGCTTCGAGAACATGGGCGCTCAGATGGTGAAGGAAGTCGCTTCCCGCACCAATGACGAAGCCGGCGACGGAACCACCACCGCGACCGTTCTGGCCCAGGCGATCATCAAGGACGGCCTGAAGGCTGTGGCCGCCGGGATGAACCCGATGGACCTCAAGCGCGGCATCGACTTGGCCGTGATCAAGGTTGTGGCCGCGATCAAGGCCGCCTCGCGCCCGGTGAAAGACAGTGCTGAAGTCGCACAGGTCGGCACCATTTCCGCCAATGGCGAAGCTGAAATCGGTCGTCAGATCGCTGAAGCGATGCAGAAAGTCGGCAATGAAGGCGTGATCACCGTCGAGGAAAACAAGGGTCTGGAAACAGAAACCGAAGTCGTCGAAGGCATGCAGTTCGACCGCGGCTATCTGTCGCCCTACTTCGTCACCAATCCCGACAAGATGGTTGTGGATCTGGAAGACGTGTTGATCTTGCTGCACGAAAAGAAGCTGTCGTCGCTGCAGCCGATGGTTCCGTTGCTGGAGCAAGTGATCCAGTCGCAGAAGCCGCTTCTGATCATTTCGGAAGACGTCGAAGGCGAAGCTTTGGCGACCCTCGTGGTCAACAAGCTGCGTGGCGGTCTGAAAATCGCTGCGGTCAAGGCACCGGGGTTCGGCGATCGTCGCAAGGCCATGCTGCAAGACATCGCAATCTTGACCGGCGGTCAGGTGATTTCCGATGATCTGGGCATGAAGCTGGAAAACGTCGGCATGGATATGCTTGGCCGTGCCAAGAAAGTGTCCATCACCAAGGACACAACCACCATCGTTGATGGTGCTGGCGAAAAGGCGGAAATCGAAGCCCGCGTCAGCCAGATCCGTACGCAGATCGAGGAAACCACCTCGGACTACGACAAGGAAAAACTGCAAGAGCGCGTTGCAAAGCTCGCTGGCGGTGTTGCTGTCATCCGCGTTGGCGGCATGACCGAAATCGAAGTCAAAGAGCGCAAAGACCGCGTTGATGACGCCCTGAACGCGACCCGCGCGGCCGTTCAGGAAGGCATCGTTGTGGGCGGCGGCGTGGCGCTGGTTCAGGCCGGCAAATCGCTGGACGGTCTGGTTGGTGCAAACCCCGATCAAACCGCTGGTATTGCCATCGTACGCCGCGCGCTGGAAGCGCCGCTGCGTCAGATCGCGACCAACGCTGGCGTCGACGGCGCCGTGGTTGCTGGCAAGGTCCGTGAGTCGAACGATCCGAGCTTTGGCTTCAACGCACAGACCGAAGAATATGGTGACATGTTCGCGTTCGGCGTGATTGACCCGGCCAAAGTAACGCGCACCGCGCTGGAAGATGCTGCTTCGGTTGCATCGCTGCTGATCACCACCGAAGCCATGATTGCTGACAAGCCAGAGCCGAAGTCGGCTGGCGGCGGCGGCATGGGCGGCATGGGCGGCATGGACGGCATGATGTAATCTGACGGTTTAGACCGGCAGTGTGGGAAGGGGGCCTTTGGGCCCCCTTTTCTTTTGCAGGCGATCTGGTTGGTTGCCTGCTACCTAAATATTAATCTGACATTTATGTTCAAATTTGACAGGCGTTAAGAGTGCGTTAGAATTCCTTGCACAGGTTGATCGTCGCCGATCACCACCGCAGAGGGTTGGTTGCAGATGTATCAGTTCATGTCGGGCATTTTTCCGAACAGTTTTACGGCAAAGGTCTTTGCGGTCGCCTTTGTCGGCACTCATGTCCCCTTGATTGCGTTGTTGCTGCGGGCTGTGGCGCAAAATGGGCCTCTGTCAGCGCAGATTGACATCATCATATGGGCGTTGGTCGCCACTGTTGTTGGCACCGCGGCGACCCTTGTGGCGCTCCACTCAATCCTCAAGCCACTGTACCGGGTTGAGGAAGCGATGCGCCGCTTTGAGGAAACCGGCGAAATTCAGGTTCTGCCCTTTGGCTATGGCGATGAGGTCGGGCGTCTTATGGACCGCACCAATCGCTTGGTCCTGCACGTCGGGGACCGGCTGGAAGAAAGCGCGCGCGAAGCGGAAACCGACCCACTGACCGGGGTGGCAAACCGTCGTGGGTTCGAGCGACAGCTTGGCGCTTCCCCAAAGGGCGCGGTCTTGCTGCTGGATATCGACCATTTCAAAGCCGTCAATGACGCATTGGGCCATGTCGCCGGTGACGTCGTATTGCGCACAGTGGCAGGTGTCATGCAGGCTGCACTGCGAAAAGGCGATATTCTGGCGCGTTTGGGCGGCGAAGAGTTCGTGATTTATCTGCCCGACACTAGCCCGACCAGCGCCCGCGCTATCGCCGAACGTGTTCGGGCCGCGATTGAGACGAACGTGCAAGCCGGCGGCGCTTCGGTCACTGTCTCTGTGGGGCTCGCCCAAGTCTTCGGGGGGGACAACCTTGCCTCTGCAATCGACGCAGCGGATCGTGGTGCCTATGCGGCCAAGGCTGCGGGCCGCAACCGGGTTGCCGCTGATCCGGATCAGCCTGATGCGTGATCGCGGTGTGGGGGCGGGGCCATGTGTCCGGCCGCCACAAGGTCAGGCGACAATCGGGTGCGTGGTTGCGCGCCGCTGGCGCATCACTTGACGATCAGCTCCAGCGGATCATACGTGATGTCGCCGTCCCATGCGGCGAATGGCAGGCTGTCGGGCTTGAACCGTATTCCCGCCATCTGATCGCGGCTGAAAAGGCGGCGGGCGGTCACCACGCCTTCGGGGTCTTGCCAGTCATCAGATAGCGTGCCGCCAATTATGGTGCAGCGAAAATAGAGATCGACTTGATGGAACCCACTGGCCGGGTCGTGAAACTCGTTCACCAGCGCCGGTTCTCCGACAGCGACGATCAGCCCGGTTTCCTCGTGTACTTCACGTGCCAGATTGTCCGGTAATGAGGTCCCTGCGTGAACGCCGCCGCCGGGGGCGCACCACAGGTCTGACATTCCGCCCGGATAGGCGTTGACCAACAGCAACCGATCCTCGTTCAGGATCAAGGCACGGGCGGCGAGGCGAGGCATGCGGGGTTTCATGATGGATTTCTGCGCAGTGACGTGGGGTTTTGTCCATCCCCTCTCGTGTCGCAGGGTCGGCAGGGGTAGAATAACCATATGAAAGCCTTTGCTCTGGCAGTTCTTGTGGGATTGGGCGCAGCCCCGGCGACGGCGGATTGCGTCGTCTTGCTGCATGGCCTCGCGCGCAGTCAGGAATCCTTTTTCGTCATGGCTGCTGCGTTGGAGGCCAAAGGCTATCAGGTCGTCAATAATGGCTATCCGTCGACGGCAGCGCCAATTGGCGATCTTGCGGGCGACCATGTAACCAAGGCCGTTGCGGCATGTGGGGCGCAGCGGGTGCATTTCGTCACCCATTCCATGGGTGGGATTCTGGTCCGGTACTGGCTGTTGGAGCAAAGGTTGGCTATACCGGGTCGTGTGGTGATGCTGGCGCCGCCGAACCGTGGGTCGGAACTGGTGGATGCGCTGGGGCAGATCGGAGCGTTTGAGTGGTTGAACGGTCCGGCAGGGGTTCAGTTGGGAACCAAGCCCGGTTCAGTGCCCCTAAGCCTGCCGCCCGTGGATTTCGAACTGGGGGTGATCGCGGGTGACCGGTCGTTGAACCCGTTTTATTCGGCGATGATCACGGGCGCCGACGATGGAAAGGTGTCGGTTGCGCGGACCCGAGTGGCGGGAATGTCGGACCACATCACCTTGCCTGTCACGCACACCTTCATGATGAATTCGCCTTTGGTCATTGCGCAAGTATTGGCGTTCCTTCGCACCGGACGGTTCGAGCCGGACATGAACTGGAGGACGGCCGTAGAACGCGTGGTGCCCTGACAGGTGCTGGCGCCCGGCCCGGTCATGTCGGATCCAGATCCGTATTCCAAGGCGGCGCGCTCGGATATCACCAGGTACGAGCCGTGGTCGGCTGTGTCAGGTCTTGGGTCGTATGCAGTTGACGTGACCCATCTTGCGACCGGGCCGGGCCTCGGACTTGCCGTACAAGTGCAAAGCCGTGTTTGGCTGTCGTGCCAGGTCCTGTATGCGGGCGATGTCGTCGCCGATCAGGTTTTCCATGGTGACGTCGGCATGACGCGACCCGTCACCCAAGGGCCAGCCGGCAACCGCGCGGATGTGTTGCTCGAACTGGTCCACAGCGCAGCCATTCTGGGTCCAGTGGCCCGAGTTGTGGACGCGGGGTGCGATTTCATTGACCAGCAGGCCCTGCGGCGTCACGAACAGCTCCACCCCGAGCACGCCGACGTAGTCCAGCGCGTTCAGGATGCGCGCGGCGATCAGAACGGCATCGGTTCGCTGCGCCGGGCTCAGCTTTGCCGGCAGCGTGGTCGTGTGCAAAATTCCGTCGCGGTGCACGTTTTCGCCGGGGTCGTAGGCTGCGACCTCACCCGTGGCGCTGCGGGCGGCGATCACGGACACTTCGCGGCTGAAAGCGATAAAGCCTTCCAGGATCGCAGGTGCGCCCTGCAGCACCGCAAGGGCGGTCGGGGCTTCTGCGGGTGACATGATCCTGGCCTGGCCCTTGCCGTCATAACCCATGCGCGTCGTTTTCAGGATCGAGGGTGTACCGATCTGCGCCAGAGCCTTGTCGAGGTCTGCCGCTGTTGTCACCGATGCCCAAGGCGCGATGGCAAGACCGATGCCGGTCAGGAAGGTCTTTTCTGCAATCCGGTCCTGTGACGTAGCCAGCGCGCGGCGGTTGGGACGGATCGGGCGCATCTGTTCCAGCAGGTCCAGGGCGGCGGTCGGGATGTTTTCGAACTCATAGGTGATGACGTCGACCGAGGCGGCAAAGGCGCGCAGGGCGTCGATGTCGTCATAGCCTGCCGTTGTGGTGTGGTGGGCAACGTCGGCGGCGGGCGCGTTGGTCGAGGGCTCATATATATGGGTGCGCAGGCCCAGACGGCTGGCGGCAACCGAAAGCATGCGGCCCAGTTGACCGCCCCCAAGGATGCCGATGGTGGCGCCGGTCGGCAGCGGTTCATTCATCGCGGGGCTCCTGTGGGATCGACTCGGACAGGGCGGCGCGCCACGCGTCCAGGCGCGCTGCAAGCGCGGGGTCTTGCAGCGCAAGGATTGCTGTGGCCATCAGTCCGGCGTTTGCAGCGCCTGCGGCGCCGATTGCCATCGTGGCGACCGGGTAGCCCTTGGGCATCTGCACGATGGAATACAGGCTGTCGACACCTGACAGGGCCTTTGTCAGAACCGGAACGCCAATCACTGGAATCCGGGTTTTTGACGCCATCATTCCCGGCAGATGGGCCGCCCCACCCGCGCCTGCGATAATGACCTGAAGGCCACGGTCTACAGCGGTCTTGCCGTAATCCCACAGCCGGTCCGGGGTGCGGTGGGCGGAAACGATATTGGCCTGCCAGCTGACGCCAAGTTCGTCGAGGACAACCGATGCCTCTTTCATGGTCGGCCAGTCGGATTGACTGCCCATAATGATGCCAACACGTACCATCGCTGCCCCCGATATTGATGCCGCGCACCTATCATGCAGGGTCCGGTCAGGCAATCGTCTGTCAGGCGATGATGTCGGGGATCAACTGGTCCTCGATTCGGGTGATAGTATCTTTCAGCACCAGTTTTTGCTTTTTCAGCCGACGCAGGGTCAATTGATCCCCTTTGCCAGAGGATTCAAGCTCGTGCACGGCATGGTCAAGGTCGCGGTGTTCGCGGCGCAGAACCTCTAGGCGGATGCGCTGCATCTCGTCGCTGTTCAGTTCCATCGGGGCGTTCATGTCTGTGCTCGGTTTATGAGTCGTTGCTTGGCCTGACCTCACTATACGTGTTTGCCGCCGATTTTGAAAGAAATTCGAACCTGTTCACGTGCCTTTGCAGGTCGTTGACCAAGCGAACGGGCAAGGGGCGTGCGATGGCAGGGGGTTGCAAGGGCAGCAGGGCCGCCCCATATTTCAAGAGCAGGTCGCCAACTGTGGGGCCTTGCAGAACTGTCGCTTGGATCAAGGGCATGTCATGACGAAACTGAGCTTTGGGGCGCACCCTTTCTTACTGGGATTTGAGCAGTTGGAACGGCTTGTTGAACGTACGGCGAAATCGTCGGGGGACGGGTATCCACCGTTCAACATCGAGCGCCTCGGGGAAAACGACTACCGTATCACGCTCGCGGTCGCGGGTTTTTGCGAAGACGATCTTGGCATTACCGTAGAGGATCGCGCGCTGGTAATCCGGGGTCGCCAAGATGACGCAGACGATGCGCGTGTGTTCTTGCACCGGGGCATTGCCGCGCGACAGTTTCAGCGGTCATTTGTTTTGGCCGAAGGGGTCGAGGTCGCGGGTGCGCGGCTGGAAAACGGCCTGTTGCATGTGGATCTTCGGCGGGCCGTGCCTGAACCCGTGATCCAGACGATACGTATCACAAGTGCCTGAAAGGAGGGCTTGTCCATGAATACCAGTTTCAATTTTGGTGCCGAAACGGGGCAGAAATTCGTCTACGTTCTGCCGGTGTCGGTCGCAGACCTGCCGGACGACATCCGGGCGCAGGCTGATGGAATCCAGACGCTTTATTCGGTCAACTCGCCCGATGGGTCACGGCTTGCACTGGTGCGCGACCGGGCGACGGCTTTCGCGCTGGCGCTTCAAAATGATCTGGCGCCGGTGAACGCACACTGATCCGTCCAAACTCACCTGTCCCGCAATGCCCGATTTCGAACCATCGATCAGGGGATGCGGTGCCTTGATGGCTGGGCACATCTATCACACTTCGCCGTGGCGACCGCGGGGCAAAAATGACGAACGCCGCCCCGGATGGGGGCGGCGCTGCGTTGGTCAGTGCGGTGGGCTCAGGCCTTGATCAGGCCCATAGATTCCAGTTTCAGGATGACCTGATGTGCGCAGTTGTCGACGTCGACGTTGACGGTTTCGACCACCAGTTCAGCCTTGGTCGGAATTTCGTAGGGGTCTGAAATCCCTGTGAACTCCTTGATCTTCCCCTCACGGGCCAGCTTGTACAGGCCCTTGCGGTCGCGGCGTTCACATTCCTCGACGCTGGTTGCGACGTGGATCTCGATGAACGCGCCGTAGGCCTCGACCATTTCGCGCACGGCGCGGCGGGTCGCGGTATAGGGCGCAATCGGGGCGCAGATGGCGATGCCGCCATTCTTGGTGATTTCAGAAGCGACATAGCCGATGCGCTTGATGTTGATGTCCCGGTGTTCCTTGCTGAACCCCAGTTCCGACGACAGATGCTTGCGCACCACATCGCCGTCCAGCAGCGTGACCGGACGGCCGCCTTGTTCCATCAGCTTGACCATCAGCGCGTTGGCGATGGTGGATTTTCCCGAACCCGACAGGCCGGTAAAGAACACGGTAAAGCCCTGCTTGTCGCGCGCGGGGCTGGTTTTCCGCAGCTGGGTCACGACTTCGGGGAAGCTGAACCATTCCGGGATGTCCAGGCCTTCACGCAGGCGGCGGCGCAGTTCGGTGCCGGAAATGTCCAACACTGTTGTGCCTTCGGGCACTTCGTTGGCCGGGTAGTACTGCGCCTTTTCCTGCACATAAACCATGTGTTTGAAATCGACCATCGTGATGCCCATTTCGGCCTCATGTTCCTTGAACAGGGTCTGGGCGTCATAGGGGCCGTAGAAATCCACACCCTGGCTGTTTTTGCCGGGGCCGGCGTGGTCGCG
>JAUSPL010000133.1 GCA_030656535.1 Gemmobacter sp. | reverse complement strand
GCCCCCGGTTTCTTTCATCAACTTGACCATGTCGTTGACGAACTTGACCGAGACCCTGAACCGCGCTGCCGTCGACCGGTGCGTGTTCCCCTCCGCCACATGGTCCACCACCCGCTGCCGGAGCTCTACAGGATGCGGCTTTCCCATCGTTGACCCCCATATCTGCCTCGCAGCCAGGGAATCACAGATCAGGTCTCAAGGGAATCCTGAATCGCGATGGCCGCGACATGCTCTAGCTGGCGGGGCTGCTTTGTTGCGCAAATCAGCTGACGAACGGGGCTCCCCTTTCCCCAGAGGGATTTGTCCCACTGTTTTTGTGACGGGAATGCCAAGGGCGGTGTAGCCGTTCAGGACCGCGATGCGCACCTGAACTTCCGCGACCTGTCGGTCAAAGTCGCGCGCCATCAGCCGCTGGCCCAGCAGTTTCACACAATGCATCTTTGTCTGGGCGCGACTCCGGCGGTGGCTGGCTTCCATGGCTGGGCATTTCTGCGCGGCGGGATGACTGCGGCCGCACCGCGGTCAGCGATCGCGGTGTGGTATTGGCGCGTGTCGTATGCGCCATCCGCAGTCACGCTGCCGATGTGCTGATCGCGGGATCTGGTCGAGCAGATGAGGCAAGATTGGTGCATCCCCGGCATTGCTGCGGGTGATCTCGATGGCTCTGACCTCCAACGTTTGGTCATCGATACCCCCTCTCGGCGAATGTTCCATGCGCCTGCCGGGCAACGGATGTGGATCTTGCGCCGCGAGCCTTGTCCGCCATCGGTCCGAGGACAATGGCGAGCGCGCCGTTTTGGGGCCGCCATGCTTGCGCCTTCGTCGGGCAAACAGTCCCCCGGACTGTTTGCTGACCCTCCTCAGTCCATTCGCCTTCCCCTTCGACCTTGATGCCGGTGCTATCGATACGCAGGTGCAGCGGGCCTTTTCGCGCCGCGATACGGAATGTTCACTGCAAGCGTCCTCTGGCGTCGGCAGATGGGGCTGAAGTCAGGCACGGCCCAATCGAGACCCGTCAGCCGCAGGAGGCGTTCCACAAAGCCCGTCGTCTGCCGCGTCGACATTGTCGCTCGGACCAATGGCGCAACAATGTCGACCATCCCGAACCGTCCCGGGGCTCCGCCCGTTCAGGGTTGAAAACAGACCACTGGACTGTTTTCCGGGCGCCCTTCCCCCTTCATCGTCAGGCATGTCTGGATCGCGGCGTCGCTGAACGTTTGCGACCTCCCCCTCTTGCCGGAGGGTTTGGCATCCCGGTTCATCTCGGGATCGAACCATATCGTCAGCGCCGTATTGCAGGCAGTCCAGTTCGTCGTTTTGTAGGTCGGAGGTGTCGGTTGGCTCATGCGGCCCAGCTACCACACTGGATTCACAACATGAATCCCTCAACCGATTTGCGCAACAAAGCCTGGCGGGGCAGCCCTTCACCCTGCGTTCCTATGCCCTGCGGTGTTTTGGGTGAGCCTGTTCTCCCGTAGACCTGTGCAAGTTCGGGCTGCGGCAGGTTGACCCGGCAGATCACATTGATCAACCGGCGTGTTTCGGGCTGGTGGCCAGTGCCGGTTGACTTGCTTTGACGCGTTTCTTGCAGGTCGCAGGGCCGCCGCCTTGGCGCGGCGGGATCCCTGGATCATCTTGGGTGCAGCGCCCGCGACATGAACACTGGCAATTTGTGATCGCGGGTGTTGTCAGGGCAAATTGACACAGCTATTCCTTGGGCATGACATATCAGCTTCCAACCCCCGCCCAACCCTTCAAGATCGGTACCCGAGGCTCTCCGCTTGCGCTGTGGCAGGCGCATGAGGTTCGGCGCAGTCTGATGGTGGCACTTGACCTGCCAACCGAGGCGTTTGAAATCGTGGTGATCAAGGTCACTGGTGATCAGATCCTGGACAAGGCGCTGAAGGATATTGGCGGCAAGGGGCTGTTTACCCGCGAAATCGAGGATGCCTTGTTGGATGGTGGCATCGATATCGCCGTACATTCGATGAAGGATATGCCGACGGTGCAGCCGGCCGGGCTTATCCTGGATTGCTATCTGCCGCGTGAGGATGTGCGCGACGGCTTTGTGTCCCCGGGGGCTGGGGGGCTAATGGATCTGCCGCAGGGCGCGGTTGTGGGGTCGTCTTCTCTGCGCAGGAGGGCGCAGCTTGCGCATCGGCGGCCTGATCTGCAACTGGTCGAGTTTCGCGGCAATGTGCAGACGCGGATGAAAAAGCTGCAAGACGGTGTGGCGGCGGCAACATTTCTGGCCATGGCGGGGTTGAACCGTCTTGGGATGGCCGGTGTGGCGCGTCCGATTGCGGTGACCGACATGCTTCCTGCTGTCGCCCAAGGTGCCATCGGGGTTGAACGGCGTCTGACAGACGAGCGCGCCGAGGAGATGCTTGTCGCGATCCACCACGGACCAACCGGACACAGGCTGGCGGCGGAACGGGCGTTCTTGGCCCGATTGGACGGGTCATGTGAAACGCCGATTGCCGGGTTGGCGGTGTTCGACGGCGACACCATCTGGTTGCGCGGCGAAGTGTTGCGCCCAGACGGCAGCAAAGTCATTTCAGGCGAGGTGCGGGGCAGTATTGCGCAAGGGGCAGACCTTGGGCGGTCCCTTGCGGCAGACCTGTTGGACCGGGCCGGACCTGGGTTTTTCGGCTGACGCGATCATGCGGATTTGCGGGCGGCTTCAGGGACTTTGTGTTAGGAAATCGTTGATCAACACGGCAACCTCGTGCGGGGCTTCCTCGTGAACCAGATGCCCAAAGCCCGGCAGGTCGACCCAGCGGGCGTTCGGCATGATTTCGGCAGCACGTTTTGACACGTCGGATGGCACTGCCCGATCTGCGCTTGCTGTAATCAGCAAGCTGCGGAGGGTCTGACGTGGCAATCGTTGCATCAGTCGATCCACATCCCATTGTGCCATCATCGCCAAGGTCGCGGCGACGTGGGCTGGCTGGCGCAGCAGATGCAGATACTGTTCTTCGCCCGCAGGCTCAATCCGCGATCCAGTTGATGCCAGAAGTTGGCGCACCTGACGTGGCGTGCCTGCAAGTTTGCTGAAAACCAGCGGGACCAGTGGGGTCACGGCCAAAAGGCGCGCCATCACCGGAAACAACCAGCCCGCCACG
>JAUSPL010000116.1 GCA_030656535.1 Gemmobacter sp. | reverse complement strand
CAACCCCCGGCATGACGGGACCAACGGTGCCAAGGCGATTGGATGCAGGTCGGTTCAAAGTGCAGGTCGCGGCGTTTTCCGTCATCCCGTACCCCTCGAAAACCGGGACCCCGATGGCATGATACCACCGCAACAGGGATGGGCTGATCGGGGCGGCGCCCGAAATTCCCTGCTTCAGCCGGTCCATACCCAGCAACTGACGAAGATTGCGAAACACGAACAGGTCCGCCAAAGCGACCGCCGCCCGCAGCGGCAGGGACGGCGTGCGCCCGGCGGCCACTGTATCCGCGCGGGCAAGCCCGATGCGCATGGCCGCGCCATAGGCCATCCGCCCGATCCAGGTGGCATCTTGCGCCATGATCGTCACACGCGAATAGACCTTTTCCCACACGCGAGGCACCGCCGAAAAGCTGTTTGGGCTTACCTCGCGCAGGTTATCGAACACGGTTTCGGGGCTTTCGGCGAAATTCACAACCGAGCGGACTGCCAGCGGAAAATAGGCAGAATTGTTGCGTTCAAAGATATGGCACAGCGGCAAGAAGCACAGCTGCTCTGCATCCGGATCCAGCCCCAGTTCGCGTAACCCCGCCTGGATCGCGGACAGGATGTTCTCGTGTGTCAGCATAGCACCTTTGGGCGCCCCGGTGGTGCCCGAAGTATAGATCAAAAGGGCGACATCCTGCGGCTGCGCCTTGTCGATTTCGGTGTCGAATGCGGTGGGATACTCGGCCTCCTCGGCCTGCCCCAGCGCGTAGATATCCGGCAGAAACATGAATCTGTCATCGATCAGATCGTGCAGACCCTCATCCTCCAGCACGATGACCTTCTCGACGCCCGGCGCGCCATCGGGAATTTCAAGGAACTTGTCCAGTTGTTCCTCGTTTTCGATGACAAGGAACCGGCAAGCGGAATCCCGCAGGATATAGCCCACCTGCGACGCGGAATCGGTGGTGTAGACGCCCGACGCAATGCCCCCGACGGCCTGCACGGCCATGTCGAAATACAACCACTCCTTGCGGTCCTCGGACAGGATCTGCACCACATCTCCGCGACGAAGGCCAAGCCTGCGAAGCCCAAGTCCCAGCCATTTGGCGTGGGTCCAGTAATCGCCCCAGGTAAAGGCCTTCCAGATGCCCAGCGTCTTTTCACGGTGGGCGATGCGGGCGGTGTCCTGCGCGCAGCGCGTGCGAAACAGCGCAGGTATGGTGTCCTGACCATCCACCAGCACCGGGCGCGAGCCGGGTTTGGCGTTGATCGCAACACCCTTGACCGTTTCCATGGGCGGGAGGTTGGCGTGGCGGGTCATCGTCACCTCCATGTCTTGCGGCGCTTCCAGCGGCGCTCGCCGCGGGCGCCTTCGTTGGCATGGCCCAGATAGAAGCTTTGAATATCTTCGGACGCAGCCAGACGTTCGGCGGTCCCGGACATCACGATCCGGCCCAGTTCAAGAACATAGCCGTCGTCCGCCAGATCCAGGGCCACTGCGGCGTTTTGTTCGACCAACATCATGGTCACACCTTCATCACGGCTCAGCCGTTTCAGGATAGCAAAGATTTCCTGTGTCAACAGCGGCGAAAGGCCAAGGCTGGGCTCATCCAGCAGCATCAGCTTTGGACGCAACATCAGACCCCGCCCGATGGCCAGCATCTGTTGCTGCCCCCCTGACAGGGTGCCTGCCTCTTGCGCGCGACGTTCGGCCAGGATGGGAAAGTAACTGAACACAAGGTCACGGTCGCGGGCAATTTCGGCGCGGTCACTGCGGGTATATGCGCCCAGCGCCAGGTTTTCCTCGACCGTCAGCAAGGGGAACACCTCGCGGCCCTCCGGGACGTGCACGATGCCCGCGCGGACAATCTTGTGAGGTTCAAGGCCCTGGATTTCCTGACCTTCAAACAGTATTTTGCCCTTCTCGGGGTCCATGATACCGGAAATGGTTTTCAAAAGCGTGGTCTTGCCCGCGCCATTTGCCCCCAACACCGTGACGACCCGGCCCTTGTGCACCTCAAGGCTGACGCCGCGCAGGGCCATGATCGGGCCATAAAAGGTTTCCAGATTGCGAACCTCCAGCAGGGCTGTCATGCCCGCACCCCTTTCGCGTCAGCACCCTTGGACACGGCCGCGGTGCCAAGATAGGCGGCAATCACAGCGGGATGGGACTGAACCTCGGCCGGGGTTCCTTCGGCAAGTTTGGCGCCATCCGCCAAGGCCAGCACGCGGTCGCAAACCTTGCCCACCAGCCCCATGTCATGTTCGACCATCAGCACGGTAATCCCCATGTGGCGTCGAATGTCATCGATCCACCAGCGCATGTTCTGGGTTTCCTCGACAGACAGACCCGACGCCGGCTCGTCCAGCAACAGAAGCCGGGGTTTGGAGGCCAGTGCCCGCCCCAGTTCCACCACCTTGCGCACCCCGTAAGGCAGGCCCGCAATCCGCTGGTCGCGGTAGGGTTGAAGGTCCAGAAAATCGATCACCTCTTCGACCGCGAGGCGGTTGGCGCGTTCTTCGGACCGCACGCGGGGCAGATGCAACAGTTCCTCCAGCATCGTGGTCCGCCGGTGCCTGTGACGGCCCACGAGCAGGTTTTGCAAAACGGTCGCCTGATGGAACAACTCGATATTCTGAAACGTCCTGGCTATGCCAAGGCCGGGAACCTGAGAGGGCCGCAGCCGCAGAAGATCGTGGCCATCAAAGGTGATCGACCCGGAAAAAGGCGTGTAGAACCGTGAGATCAGGTTGAACGCCGTCGATTTCCCAGCACCATTGGGGCCGACAAGCGCAAAGACCTGACCTTCTTCGACCGACAGCGACAGCTTGTTCACCGCCGTCAGGCCGCCGAACTTCAACGTCACATCCTTCAGGTTCAGCAGGCTCACCGCAAACGCTCCGTCTTCAGATAGGCTTTCTGGCGACGAAACATGTCCTTGCGCGCAAACGGGAACAGCTCAAGGAATGTGCGGATTTTCAGCCAACGCCCGTACAGCCCCATCGGTTCAAACAAGATGAACCCGATCAGCATGACGCCGAACACCGCCGCCTCAAGACCCGGTATCGCCACGCCACGCCCCAGCGCGCCTGCGGTTATCGACAAGACCTGAGGCAGGAATGACACCACCAGCGCGCCCAGAAACGCCCCGTGGATAGAGCCAAGCCCGCCCACCACGATCATCATCACAAGCTGGATCGACAACAGAAAGGAAAACGTCTCGTTGTTGAAGGCACCCGAAAACAACCCCATCAGCGCGCCGCCCAGACCGGTTATCGCGCACGACAGGCCAAAAGCCATCGTTTTGGTGCGCGCGATGTCAATCCCCATGGCCTGCGCCGAAATCTCGGAATCGCGGACAGCGGCGAAGGCACGGCCCAAGGGCGCGCGCAGCAGGTTTCGGTAGGCAAGTGTGACCCCAACCACCACCAGCAGTACCATCCAGTAATACAGATCCGGCGTCGACCAGCGGTCCACCGTGACCCCCAGGATCGAAATCGGCGGAGCGTACTTGCCGTTGACTCCGCCGGTCCATTCCGCCGTCAGGACGATGATGTCATCGGCCAGAATGGCCAACGCCAGGGTTGCAATCGCAAGATAGACCCCGTGAAGCCGCAAGGCCGGCACCGCGATCACCGCTCCGATGATCCCGGTGATGACCCCGGATGCAAGGAACGCCAGCACGAAGGGCACCCCCGCCTCCATCAGCAAGACGCACGAATAGCAGCCCAAAGCCATGAACGCGGAATGACCAAGCGACACTTGCCCGGTCTGCCCGGTCAGCAGCATCAGCCCAAGCCCCGCAACAGCCCAGATCAGCACACTGGTTGCTTCGCCCAGAAAATAGTCGTCGATCATGAACGGCAGCACTACCGCCAGCGCAAGCAGGGCAGCATACAGCGAAAAGTTCCACCAGTCCGGGAACAGGCGGATGTCATGATCGTACGAGGTCTTGAACGGAAACCGCATCGCATCACACCTTTTTGGCGCGCACTTGCGCGAACAGGCCATGCGGGCGAAACACCAGCACAAGGATCAGCAGCGCATAGGGCGCAATCTGTGACCATCCAGGGGGGAAATAGCGGGCGGCAAAAGGCTCGATCACCCCGACGATCAGGCCGCCCATCAACGCGCCGGGCAACGAGCCGAACCCGCCGATCACTGCGGCCGCAAACGCCTTGATCCCGATAAAGCCCGCGTTGGGGTCAATCGCCCCCTTGGACGCATACAATATCCCCGCAACCGCGGCGACGATCCCTGCCAGCGCCCAGACCAGACCCTGCACCCGCTTTACCGGGATACCCATGTAATAGGCCGCCATCTGGTTTTGTGACGCCGCCTGCATCGCAAGTCCGATCTTGGTCCGCTGAAAGAACTGCCACAGCAGCAGGGTCAGAATCACCGTCACCAGGATGACCGCCAGATCGACGACCCCCAGCACGACCCCCCCAAGACGGATATCCCCAAATGCCAAAGGTGATCGAAGCGACTGTGGTTCATGCCCCCAGATGGCCCCGACGGCAAAGCGGATGACGAACCCCAGGGCGATGGTCAGAATGATGACCGAGGTCTGGCTTTGGCCAAACACTGCGCGCAGCACGACAAGGTCAAGAAGATAGCCCAGCACCCCCATGATGATGAACACCAACGGCAGTGCCAGCCAGAACGGGATGCCCGCGTATTCAGGGTTCACAAGGCCCAGCGTCATGAATGCGCCCAGCATCATGAAGTCGCCCTGAGCGAAGTTGACGGCTTCGGTTGCCTTGTAGATCAGCACGAAACCGAGTGCGACAAGACCGTATACACAGCCGTTCGCCAACCCGCTTATCAAAAGCTGCAGGACGTCCATTTCTCCTCCCTGATCTGCGGGTCGTGGTCTTGTGCCAGATCCCGCTGCGCCCGATCCTGTTTCGCCGGGTGTCCCGGCGGTCAGGTTTTGTACATCGCGCCCAACCATGTCGTCATGTTTGCGCCAACCCGTCAACTGTTTTGCCAGACACTTACGCAGCGGAAAGGTTCCGGCGACGGCTTGACGTGCCCGCGGCGTCAAGCAACCCTGACGGAAGGTTCATATTTCGAAAGACAGCTCCCCGGCATGGCACAAGATCCCGCACCTACCGCATCGCCACCGCCGCGTGCCTTGCCCCGTACGAAACGCGGGAAATCCACGCGCGAACGCATCTTGCGCGCCGCCGAAGAGGTCTTTGGCGCGCGCGGCTTTGCAGCCGCCGGGATAGCCGATATCACCCGCGCGGCGGGTATCGCGCAGGGCACGTTCTACATCTATTTCGACAGCAAAGAGGATGCGTTCCGCGAACTGGTTGCGGAAATGGGTCGTCTGACCCGCAAGCGACTGTCAGATTCGGTGGCTGATGCACCGGACCGCCTGACGGCAGAACGCATGGGGCTGCGGGCTTTTCTTGGCCTCGCGGTCGAGCGCCCGACGCTTTACAATATCGTTGAAGAAGCCCGGTTCGTCGACCCCGACAGCTATAATGCCTATTTCACCACCTTTGCCCGCGCCTATGCCAAGAACCTTGCCGCAGCCGTGGACGAAGGCGAAATCCGTCCGGGAAATGCTGAAATCCGCGCCTGGGCGCTGATGGGCATTGCTGTCACGCTTGGCGAACGCTTTGGCCTGATGGACCCGGCGGCAGACCGCGACGCGGTAGTGGCCGAGGTGTTCGATATGCTGGAAAACGGCTTGCGGCCAAAACCTGCAGCCCGCCCCGCGACGATGGCCCCTGATCCGGCGGCCCAACGCGCCGCCCTGACCCCTGAAGCGGTCGCGTTTACCGACCATGGCACCGCGATGACATGGACCTATGCGCAAGTGGATCACGAGGCCCAGCGCCTCGCGGCCCATCTGACATCTATGGGTCTGACAGCCGGTGACCGGTTGGCCGCGCTGTCCCTGAACCGGGCCGAGTTCTTTGTAGCCCTGTTTGCCGCGCGCAAGGCGGGGTTGATCTTGTGCCCGCTGAATTGGCGCGCCCCAGTCGCAGAGCTTGCGCCCATTGTGGCGCGGGCGGGATGTCGCGCGATTATCCATGATGCAGCCCATGCGACGATGGCGGATGCCTTTGGCCTGCCGTGCATTCCGATGCTGGAAACGGGCGGGTATGGTTTGCCCGACGCGGTGTTTGCGGCGATCCCCGTGGAAGAAGATGCGCCTTGGCTGCTGCTGTTCACCTCGGGCACGACGGGCGCGCCCAAGGCGGTGATCCAGACACCCCGGATGGCGCTGGCCTGTGCCACCAACCTTGCGCAGGCGATGGGGCTGACGGCGGCGGACAGCACCGTGAACTATCTGCCGCTGTTTCACACCGCCGGGATCAACCTTTTTGCATTGCCGATGTTCTTGTGGGGGGGGCACTGCCATATCCTGCCGCGGTTCGACCCCGACCGCCTGCTGTCATTCATTGCCGAAGGTCTGGTCACGCAGTTCTTTGGCGTTCCGACGATCTATCAGGCGTTTCGCGCGCACCCCCGCATCGAAGGGATCGACTTTCGCCACCTGCGCGGGCTGGCCTGCGGCGGGGCGGCGCTGCCCGCCGATCTGATCCGGTTCTTTGCTGACCGGGGCGCGGTGATCCGCAACGGGTTCGGAATGACCGAGACCGGCCCAACAGGGTTCCTGATCGACGCAGACGCAGCACTGACCAGGATCGGATCCGTGGGCAAGCCCCAGATGATGACCGAAGCGCGACTGGCAGGTGTCCCGGACGGCGCACCGGGGACAGGAGAGCTGGAATTGCGCGGGGCCACCATAACCCCGGGCTATTTCGGCGATCCGGACGCCACCAGGGCCGCGCTCACACCGGATGGCTGGCTGCGGTCTGGCGACATCGCGGAAAGGGATGCCGACGGCTATTACCGCATCGTGGACCGCATCAAGGACATGTACATATCTGGTGGCGAAAACGTCTACCCCGCCGAGGTCGAGCGCGTCCTGAATGGCCACCCCGGCGTGGCCGAGGCCGCTGTGGTCGGCATTCCTGACCCCAGATGGGGTGAAACCGGCTGCGCCTTCATCATCCCGCATCCGGGCGAGACACCTGACGCGGCAGCCCTGCAATCGTGGTGCCGCGACCATCTGGCGGCGTTCAAGGTGCCCTCGCGGTTCCGTCTGGTGGCGGATTTCCCGCGCACAGCCGCCGGCAAGGTACGCAAGCCTTTACTGCGTGAGCAGGCATGACCGACACGACACCCCAAGGCAGCTGGTTTCCGACGCAGGCAGAGTTCGACACCTTTGCCGCTTTGTCGGGGGACGCGAACCCGATCCACACTGACCCCGGCTTTGCCGCAAGATCGCGTTTTGGCCGCACGGTCAGCCATGGCATGTTGATTTATGCCCACCTGTCCGCCCTTCTGACGCGGCTCGCGCCGGGACGCAGGCAGAGGCTCGCATCGCTCCTGTTTCCCAACCCCGCTTATGTCGCCGAATACTTGCAGTTCTTTGCCAAGCAGACCGCACCCTGTCAGTGGTCCCTGACGGCACGTCGGGCGGATGGCACCCCCGTCGCAGAGGCGCAGGTGACCGTCGAATGATCGACCTTGGTACCAGCGCGACACAGATCCGCAGCCTGTCACCTGCCGAAATCGCGGCCTATCATGCCCTGATCGGTACCCCCGGCCTTGCCGAGACTGTCCCCGAGCCGATGGTGGCTGCGCTGATCTCTTGCCTTTTGGGAATGCAGTTGCCCGGCCCCGGGACCAATTATCTTAAACAGGATTTGCGGTTCATGACCGCAGCCCCGGCCAACACCCCGCTGACTGTCACCGTCACGGTCACCCGCCTGCGCCCAGAGAAACATCTGGCGGACCTTGCGACGTCGGTACACTTGCCAAGTGGCCAAGCGGTTTGCGAAGG
>JAUSPL010000108.1 GCA_030656535.1 Gemmobacter sp. | reverse complement strand
CTTTGTCCCAGCCGGGAAACCCCCCCGACGGAAACCAGCGCAGCTTGATTGCAAAGATCAGAACAAGCAGCATGGCAAACCAGAAGTTGGGCACCGCGACGCCCAACTGGGTGGTTCCCATCACGGCAAGGTCAGTTGGTTTGCCCTGCCGCGCAGCCGCGATCATCCCGACCGGGATCGCGATGACCGTCGACAGGATCAGCGCATAGGCCGTCAGCGGCAATGAAACCTGCATCCGGGCAGAAACCAGATCCGCCACCGGCACGCGGTATGTATATGATGTACCCAGATCGCCGGTCAGCATTCCGCCGACCCATGACAGATAGCGCTGCACCACTGACCCGTTCAGGCCAAGCTGCTCGCGCAGGGCCGCCACCGTATCATCCGCAGCATTCATGCCCAACATGAACGATGCCGGGTCACCGGGAATCACTTCGATCACCGCAAAGATGACCAGACTTGCGATTGCGAGGCTCAGCGTCAATGAAACAAGGCGAGAAATTGTATAGCGAAGCATCCCGGATCCTTTGGTTGCGCGCAAGCTAGACGCAGCTTGCGACAGGGTCCAGAGGTAGCGCTGTCGGCAACCTGACGCTTGGCGCATTCGACTCTTGCGGCGGGGGGCTTTTACACCGTCGATCTGTGTCGTATTGAAAGGTAGTCGACCGGAGAGCCTGAATGACCGTCTACCCACGCCGCGCTGCGCTTGTTCTGTTCGCCGCCGCTCTTGGCGCCTGCGGAAACTATCGGCACAACGCAAGCGGCAAGGAATCCGGGGCAGGTGACAAGGGGCTACACCCCAACGAAACACCCGAATTGCGTCGCCTGATCGAACATCACGCGTCGATCAATCAGGTGCCGCCCTCGCTTGTGCAAAGGGTGGTCATTCGCGAAAGTCGGCACAACCCCGGTGCCCGGAACGGACCGTATTACGGGCTGATGCAGATACTGCCGCAAACGGCCCGGACGATGGGGTACCGCGGCAGTCCTGACGGCCTGCTTGATGCCGAAACGAACCTGACTTACGGAGTCAGATATCTGCGCGGCGCATGGATGGTGTCGGACGGCAGTCATGACAGGGCTGTGAGTTGGTATTCAAAGGGTTATTATTATGAGGCCAAGCGGCGTGGCATATTGAAAGAAGTCGGGCTGCGCGCATAGATCAGCGTCGCCCGTGCAGTCTGCTGGGTACCGATATGCACAATTGCCACATCCTGTCCTGACGGGTCGGGCAGCCCCGCTCAAGTCCAGCGGCGTCTGTTGACAAGGTCTGCGACTCCTCTTATACGGCGCGAACTTGTGCTGTGGCCAGTGGTCCGGCATGGGGTCCAAAATTGAAGTGGTCAAGATCCAGGTGCAAACCTCGATCCTCTGTAAGTCCACCGCGTCGTCCCCGCGAAGGGGGCGCATGCGGTTTTGGTGTTTTGCGGACGCGCAAGGCACTTACATATGAAATGCCCCCGAAAGTCGCAGACGCGCGACGGTTTACCGGGTTGCAAAGATAGGGCGAACCTGATGCCAACGATTCAACAGCTGATCCGCAAGCCGCGGCAGCCCAGGGTGCAGCGGTCGAAATCGCAGCACCTCCAGTCCTGCCCGCAAAAGCGCGGCGTCTGCACGCGCGTCTACACGACGACGCCGAAGAAGCCGAACTCGGCCATGCGGAAAGTCGCCAAAGTGCGTCTGACCAATGGCTTCGAGGTCATCAGCTACATTCCGGGTGAAAAGCATAACTTGCAGGAGCACTCGGTGGTCCTGATTCGTGGCGGCCGTATCAAAGACCTTCCCGGCGTCCGCTATCACATCCTGCGCGGTGTGCTTGATACGCAGGGCGTCAAAGATCGTCGTCAGCGTCGTTCGAAATACGGCGCGAAGCGTCCGAAGTGAGGAACTGAGATATGTCGCGTCGTCACGCCGCCGAAAAACGCCAAGTCCTGCCGGATGCCAAATATGGCGATACCGTCCTGACCAAATTCATGAACAACCTGATGGTCGATGGCAAAAAGTCCATTGCCGAAACGATCGTCTATTCCGCGCTGGACCGGGTTCAGACCCGCCTCAAGCGTGCCCCGATCGAAGCCTTCCACGAGGCGCTCGAGAACGTGAAGCCGTCCGTCGAAGTGCGGTCGCGCCGCGTTGGTGGTGCGACCTATCAGGTCCCGGTCGAAGTTCGCCCGATTCGCCGCGAAGCGCTGGCGATCCGTTGGCTGATCATCGCTGCGCGCAAGCGCAACGAGAACACCATGGAAGAACGTCTGGCCGGTGAGCTGGCCGATGCTTGCAACAACCGTGGCACCGCTGTCAAAAAGCGGGAAGACACCCACAAGATGGCCGACGCAAACAAAGCGTTCAGCCACTACCGTTGGTGAGGGGTTATCATGGCACGCGAATTTACACTTCCACGCTATCGTAACTTCGGCATCATTGCGCATATTGATGCCGGCAAGACGACCACGACCGAGCGTATTTTGTTCTATACCGGCAAGTCCCACAAACTCGGCGAGGTGCATGATGGCGCCGCGACGATGGACTGGATGGAGCAAGAGCAAGAGCGAGGGATCACGATCACTTCGGCTGCGACCACCACGTTCTGGGAGCGCACGATTGATCCTGGTCTTGAGCATGCGCGCTCGGACAAATACCGCTTCAACATCATTGACACCCCCGGCCACGTCGACTTCACCATTGAAGTCGAGCGTTCGCTGGCGGTTCTTGATGGCGCAGTGGTGTTGCTTGACGGGAACGCAGGCGTTGAGCCGCAGACCGAAACCGTTTGGCGTCAGGCCGATCGGTACAAGGTTCCGAGGATCGTGTTCGTCAACAAGATGGACAAGACCGGCGCTGACTTCCTGAAGTGCGTGGCCATGATCAAGGACCGGACGGGTGCGAATCCTGTTCCGATCGTTCTGCCGATTGGTGCCGAGGACAAACTCGAAGGCATCATCGATCTCGTCACCATGGAAGAGTGGGTTTACCTTGGTGAGGACCTGGGTGCG
>JAUSPL010000096.1 GCA_030656535.1 Gemmobacter sp. | reverse complement strand
AGTGGGCGCGCCACAACATCCGGGTCAACGCGCTTTGCCCCGGATATATCGAGACGGAACTGAACCGCGAGTTCTTTGACTCGGACGCAGGCAAGGCCCTGATCCGTCGCGTGCCACAGCGTCGGCTGGGGCAGCCATCCGATCTGGACGGCCCGCTTATGCTTCTTATCTCAGATCTGGGCCGTTTCATGACCGGCACCGAGATCGTGGCCGATGGTGGCCATCTTGTTTCTTCGCTCTAAGGGATACCCCAATGGATTTCACTATCTCACCCAAGATTGAAGATTTCCGCGCCCGCATCGCGCGTTTCGTCGCTGATGAAATCCTGCCGGTTGAAGCCAACCGCGCCGCTTGGGACGCACACGACAATATCGCTGCCGACTGGCTGGCGCCCTTGCGGGCCAAGGCACGGGACCAAGGGTTGTGGTGTTTGCAGCTCAAGCCGGAAACCGGTGGACAGGGTCTTGGCAAGGTCGGGATGGCCGTCTGCTATGAAGAGATGAACCGCTCGATCTTCGGGCCGGTTGTCTTCAACTCGGCCCCTCCGGATGACGGCAACATGATGGTGCTTGAACAGGCCGGGACACCTGAACAAAAGGACCGATGGCTTGCCCCGATCGTGCGGGGCGATGTGCGATCGTCGTTCGTGATGACGGAGCCGCATCCGGGCGGTGGGTCCGATCCGGGAATGATGATGACAACCGCCACAAAAAAGGGGGATTCTTACTTCATTCGCGGCCGGAAGTGGTTCATCACAGGGGCAGCGGATGCCAGCCATTTCATCTTGCTGGCGCGCACCTCGGACGACCCGCGCCGGGGGCTGACGGCCTTCTTGCATCACAAGGATGAACCTGGTTGGCGCATTGACCGCCGCATTCCGATCATGGGACCAGAGGAACATGGCGGTCACTGTGAACTGTTCTATGACGACATGGAACTGCCCGCCGACCGGATCATCATGGGCGAAGGAATGGGCCTGAAGATCACGCAAATGCGGCTTGGGCCTGCGCGTCTGACCCATTGCATGCGCTGGCTGGGTCTTGCCAAGCGATGCACGGAAATCGCGCAGGAATATGCCGCGAACCGGCACGGATTCGGCGTCCGGTTATCCGACCGGGAAAGCATCCAGATCAAGATGGGCGATCTGGCCATGGGGATCGAGATTGGCCGTTTGCTGGTGATGAAGGCGGCCTGGGCGCTGGATCAGGGCAGCTTTGCCAAGAAAGAAGTGTCCATGGCCAAGATCCATTGTGCGAACTTGCTGCACAAGGCCGCCGATGTGGCGATCCAGATCAACGGCGCGCGCGGGTATTCCAAGGATACCGTCCTGGAATGGATCTACCGCTATGCCCGTCAGGCCCGGTTGGTCGATGGCGCGGATGAGGTCCATCAGATGGTGCTGAACCGCCATCTGACCGATGAAGGCAGAGATTTCTGGAAATGGCAGCCTGCGAACGCCTGAACCGCGACTTTGGAAGGACGCGCCTTTGTTCACCGATCAGCATCTGGCCACGCGCGCGGCCAACACCCACCCTTTGACGTGCTGCGACCTGCAGGCCCACAGGCTCGGCCTGCAAGGCGACCGCCCAGGTTTGGCGCGGCACGATCGCCTCCGGGCCTGCAAGGCGCTCGGCATTCTCTTTGCAAGAATGCCGGGCAAGTTGCGCGCACAGGCAGTTGGCCCGGCACCTTTGGTCCGGCATCTGGCGGCTGGACGCACCAGCGGGGCAGCCGGAAAGACCCGGAACCCCACCTTGCGCAAACCCACCAACCCGAAGGTGACAGCATGAGCGAACTTGATCTGCCCGCGCTGCAAAACTGGCTTGCAGACAAATGGCCAGACGGTCGCGATCTGGAAACCCAGCGTATCAGCGGGGGACAATCCAACCCGACCTGGTTTGTCACATGGGGAACACATCGACTGGTCCTGCGCAAGAAGCCCGAAGGGCCCACCCTGCCCGGCGCCCATGCGATCGAGCGCGAATACCGCATTCAGCGCGCGCTGGCCGAAACCGATGTTGCGGTCCCCCGCATGCTGCATTTCGAAGATGATGCCAGCATCCTCGGCACACCCTTCTATGTCATGGAGCGGTTGGAGGGTCGTGTCTTTGCCGACAGCACCTTGCCAGACATGACCGGGCATGAGCGTCGCGAAATCTATCTTGATATGGCGCGCACGCTTGCACGTTTGCATGCGGTGCGCCCCGATCAGGTCGGTCTTGGCGACTACGGAAAATCGGGCAACTATTTCGCCCGACAAATCGCGCGCTGGAGCAGGCAATACACAGACTCGACGGGTCCGCGCGTTGCGGATCTGGATTGGTTGATGGACTGGTTGCCCGCCAGCATGCCCCCCGAGGGCGACGCGCTGTCCATCGCACATGGCGACTTCCGACTGGGCAACCTGATGTACCACCCGACAGAGCCACGGGTGATCGCCGTGCTGGATTGGGAGCTGTCAACGCTTGGGCATCCGCTTGCCGATCTGGGCTATTGCGTCATGCCCTGGAACTCTGCCCCCGAGGAATATGGCGGCATCCTGGGCACTGACTGGCACGCAGCAGGCATCCCCACACAGGCCGAATTCGTGGCCGAGTATCACGCCCATGCCCTGCCGACGCCCCCGCCTTTACCATTTCACATTGCCTTTGCGATGTTCCGCTTTGCCGTCATTTTCGTCGGAATCGCGGATCGCGCGCGCGCTGGCAGCGCCGCCTCATCCGAAGCCGCGGATCTTGGCGCACTTGCCCCCCGCTTCGCCGCACGCGCCCGACAGATCATCGCAACCGCGTCCTCCAGCATCGGGAACAATGCAGGATCATTCTAGGACTGATCTGACCGGATAAATATCTTCGGCGGCAAGACCTGATCCGGGCGGGCAGCGTGGTCCTGTGCCTTGAGGTTGAAGCCCCCTATGGTTCTGGCACATCAACACGCTGGGCACAGGGCCAGACCCAGCGAATCTTTGGCGCCTATTTCACTCTGGTCGGCGCTTATGCACTGAACAATAAAGATCATGCGCGTGTGGACATCGGTGTCAACATCCGCTCGCCGCGTGCAAGTGCGGGGTTTGAACTGTTCCTTGACACCTTCCTGATCCTGAGGGCGGCCATCCGGACTTATGAAGGCTGGTATCCTGCTCCGGATGAACCTGTCCATCGAGCATATCTCGCCGCACCTCAGCTACACCTTTTCTACCTGAAAAGCCTGAACCCAGACGTGCCGTTCTTTGCGATCTGTCGTGCAGTGTCCCCCGTTTCTGATCCTGATGCTGCAGGCTGGTGCTTTGGTTTCCTGTGTTTCCCGAAACCATTCCCAGCTTCATCAGACCTCCAAGCCAGTGAAGCGCCCAGGAATTACCAAACCCATGGTCGGTATGGATCAAGGGGACTGTATCGGCGACGATCTGAAAGCGACTATGGTGCAGACCCCCGCCAGCATTACCGGTGTATTTCGGTGGACCCAAAGTCCCGAAGTCTGTAACCATCCCTGTGCCGCAGCCGGGATCGGACCAGATCATGATCCGCAGCACCTATTCCAGGGGAAACCGTCCCGATGTGCTGCGTCGTGCGGGCAAATGCGCCCCCTTGCCAGAGGCTCGCTTCAAGGCCGCAGGCCATGTGGTCAGGCGCGCCTCGAGGCCGCAGGTCATGTGGTCGCTGTCGGCGAGGGTATGTCGCGGTGGACTGTCGGCGAAGCAGTGACCGCGTTTCTGAACGGTGGCGGCTATGCCGTGACCGCTGCGGATCGCGCCCTTCCACTGCGCAAGGGCATGGCGATGGACCGCGCGGCAGCCTTGTGCGAGACATTTTTCACCGTTTTGACCAATCTTCTCTCGCGCGGGGGCTTGGCTGCAGGTGACCGGTTCCTGGGACATGTCGGATCGTCGGGCGTCGGCACAATCGCGCTTGCGGACAAAGTATGGCCGCATCTGGCACGCCGGGACATCTGTCCGGTCATGAACAGTGAATTCGTTCTTGCAGACGAAGACAAAGCGCACGCGCGCATGAACAGTCCGGTCCATATCGGCCAAGCCGTATTGAAGGTCACCTGAGGGGCCCGCGCTTGCCGGGCGCCCGGATGGGACCTGTCACAGCCTTCAGCCTGTGAACTGCCCGCCGTCGTTCCGCGCGACCGACCGTGTTGGTCAGATCGCAAAGGCCAAAGCCAAAGCCGACGCCCTGTCCGCGGTCTAGTCCGCGACAGAAAGGCCACTGCCCATCAGCAGCTTGTACATTTCAACGGCGCTTTGCTTGATCGCCATTTTGTCTTTCATGTCAGACGCTTCGTGAATCTGCATCGCGGCATATGCACGAATTCCGAGGATCTGGTAGATCTGACACTCGGTTTGCTAACCACTGAGTCTGTGCATGCGGTTTTAGTCCATCGCCCTGC
>JAUSPL010000095.1 GCA_030656535.1 Gemmobacter sp. | reverse complement strand
AACAGATTGACGATATCCGCATCCGCGCGACCGACGACGACAGCCTGCATGGCATCGGTATCCTTGTCGTAGCGCTGAATGGTGTATCCGTATTTTGCCTCGTTTTCGGTTGCCCAGATGTCGGTTTGGCTGCCGTTGTTGGTTGCCAAGATCTTGCCCTTCAGATCCTCGGGGCCCGAAATCGAGTCGTTACCGGTCGCTGCCACCAAAGCAAGGCCACTGGTCAGATAGCCTTCGGTGAACAGCAGTTCTTCGGCACGGGCTTCGGTGACCTGCATCGGCGCGACGATCATGTCATAGCGTTCGGCAAAAAGGCCGGCGAAGATCGCCGAAAAGTTGACGTCAATCACCTCTACGCCGTCACGGCCCAACCGTTTGGCGATAGCTTCTGCCATGTCGACAGAGAAGCCTGACGTTTCGCCTGACGCGCTGCGCATGGCCCACGGCGCATAGCCGACATCTGCCGCGACCCGAAGCGGTTCGGCTACCGCCGAAGTTGGTAGTGCGAAGAACGGCGCCATTGCGGCCCCGATCATCGCCGCATTGCGCAATATGCGAATTCCACTCGCTTTCATTTGAAGCTCCCTGAATGTGCTTGCAATTTGATTTTGGACCGCCCAAGTTGTTCGGACAACCGTATCCCTACACAGATCAAGTCGATAAACAAGGACAAATAAGATGGCATCTACAGACCTTCGGATCGCCTTTCTTGGCATGGGGGCGGCGGGATCCGGACTGGCCATCGAAACCGTTCTGCGCGGTGGCGTGGTAACGGGTTGGCATGATCCGAACACCGAAATTGCGGATGCCGTCGCCTTTCGCGGCGGCCTTTCCTACGAGGGGATCCTCGGGAATGGCGCGATTGCCTTGCCCCCGGCGGCCGGGACATCTGCCGACGCAGTGCGCGACGCGGATGTGGTGTTCGTGTCCAGCACGGCGGACAAACACACCGAAGTCGCAACGGCCATTGCCCCCGCCCTGCGTGCAGATCAGATCGTGATCCTGCATTGCGGATATGTCGGCGGCACCAAGGTGTTCGCGGATGCGTTGGCGGCGACTGGCGGCGTCCAGCCGCGCCTGTTCGAATTGAACAACACCCTGCATCTGGCAGGCAAGATCGACCCGGCCACATTTTCCGCCCGTGGCGCCAAGAAGTGGCTTGAAATTGCGGGAAATTCTGAGGACGCTGACGCGCCGGGCTTCCGCTCCGTGATGAAGATGTTCCCAGAGTTCGAGTTCTCGGACAACGTCTTGCGAAACGGGTTGAACAACCCGAACTTCATCGGCCATGTCCCGGCATATATCGGAAATGCGGTGCTGCACGGCCGAGATCTTGGTGATATGACATCGGGCATCTTGCACTTCCACGAGGCGCGGATGGGGCGGGTGAATACGCTTTGCGCCGCCGTTGAAGCCGAGCGCAACAGCCTGATCCAGGGCTTGGGTTTGACGCCGCTTCCGACGCGTGAATTCGATCGCCGCGCCTATCCGGCCGGAAGCCGACTGATTGGTGGAGTTGCCCGCTTCGGCCCCAAGTTGCAAAGACGGTATGTTACCGAGGACCTGCCTTGCGCTTTGGTCCCGATCGAAAGCATTGGCCGCCACTTCGGGATTGAGACGCCGCTGATCTCGTCGTTGATCAATCTGGTGAACGTGTTCGAGGGCGTCGATTTCAGGCAGAGCGGGCGAACGGTGAAATCGCTTTCTGTGGATTGGGTAGAAAGTTTTTGCGCCCGCGCATAATAAACGTGCGATGTGAGAAGCCCCGAGCATGGAAGACGTCGAATGAGCGGTATGCCCCTTTATCTGAGTCTGCAAAACGAGATTCTAAACGCGATCTCCCGAGGCGCTTACGCGGCGGGGGATCTGCTTCCGACAGAGCAGGAATACTGCGACCGTTATGGGGTCAGCCGTGCGACGGTCCGCAAGGCGCTTGAAAACCTGTCCGCAGACGGGCGCGTCGTTCGAAAGCACGGCATCGGCACCTATGTGCAAATGACCGAAGTTCCAGGCCAGTCGGTGAAGTTTCGCGGGCATCTTGAGGATGTGCTGCTGCACGACCCCGAAAACAGCTTTCGGCGGATATCAAGACAGGCCTGCCGATTCCCCGACGATATTTACAAGCTGTTCGGCGAAGCGGTGGACCGCCAGGGATCGGTCAGCCTTTCGCTGATCAGTCGACGCAGCAAGCCCATCATGGCTGGGCTGATCTATCTGCCTGCGCCGCAGTGCGAGCACGACGTTGAAGCCGCCTACGCGACAACCGAACAGCCGACTGTGATGATCTTGCGCAGTGCCGGTATCAAGATTGCGCGCGGGCACCAGCGCATTCGACCGATCCTTGTAGAGCCCGAAATCGCGGCGTTGTTGGGGGTGCCCGCTGGAACGCCGCTCTTGCGTGGTCGGCGCGTCTATTTCGACATCAAGGGGCGCGCTGTGGCCGTCGTCGAAGCGACCTACCATCCAACAAACTATGAAATGGGCATCGACCTGTTGCCAAGGTGACTGGTCCGATCTTTGGTGCCCGCAAGGAGAAGTTATGACGCACGACATGGATCTGGTCATTCGAAACGCATATTGCGCGACTGCCTGCACGAGTTTTGAGTGCGATATTGGCGTCAAGAACGGTCTGATCCACCAACTTGGTGGGGAAATGACCGGCACCGCAGAAATCGACGCGGCAGGCCGGTGGGTTCTTCCGGGCGGGATCGACAGCCATGTGCATTTCGATCAGCGCA
>JAUSPL010000089.1 GCA_030656535.1 Gemmobacter sp. | reverse complement strand
TGCGCTGCCGCAAGCGCCCCAGCAGTTCAAGCAATTGCTGATGGTGTCCGGTTTTGACCGGTAGTCCCAGATCGCGCCCTGCTTTCGCGACGAGGACCCGCGTGCGGACCGTTCACCCACGGATTTCTACCAGCTCGACCTGGAAATGTCGTTCGTCACCCAAGATGACGTTTTCGCGGCCGTTCAGCCCGTCATTCAGGGCGTGTTCGAAGAATTTGCCCCCGACAAAAAGGTCAGCGCCGATTGGCCGCTGATCGCTTACCGTGACAGCTTGTTGTGGTACGGATCCGACAAACCCGACCTGCGCAACCCGATCAAGATGCAGATCGTGTCCGATCACTTCCGCGATTCCGGCTTTGCGATCTTTGCGAAACTGCTGGAAAACGAAGGCACTCAAGTCCGGGCCATCCCGGCGCCCACGGGCGGCAGCCGCAAGTTCTGCGACCGCATGAACGCCTTTGCGCAAAAGGAAGGTCTGCCCGGCATGGGGTATATCTTGTGGCGCAAGGCCGAAGACGGCGCGCTGGAGGCTGCAGGCCCCCTCGCTAAAAACATCGGTCCCGAACGCACCGAGGCGATCCGCCAGCAACTGGGCCTTGGGATTGGCGACGCCGCCTTTTTCCTTGCCGGCAAACCCGACCAGTTCGAGGCCGTCGCAGGTCGCGCGCGGAATGAGATCGGGCGCGAACTGGGGCTGACCGAGGAAGGCTGTTTCAAATTCGCCTGGATCGTCGATTTCCCGATGTATGAGAAAACCGACGACGGCAAGATCGATTTCAGCCACAATCCGTTCTCGATGCCGCAAGGCGGGCTGGAGGCGCTGCAAGGCGATCCGCTGGACGTCTATGCCTATCAATACGACCTTGCCTGCAACGGCTACGAACTGCTGTCCGGTGGCATCCGCAACCACAAGCCCGAGATCATGTTCAAGGCGTTTGAACTTGCTGGCTATCCGGCCTCCGAGGTTGAAAAGCGCTTCGGCGGGATGGTCAAGGCGTTCAAATACGGCGCTCCTCCGCACGGGGGCTGTGCGGCTGGTATCGACCGGATCGTGATGCTGCTGGCCAACGAGCAGAACATCCGCCAGGTCATCTTGTTCCCGATGAACCAGCGCGCCGAAGATCTGTTGATGGGCGCCCCGTCAGAACCGTTGAACGAACAATTGCGCGACTTGCGCCTGCGCGTGGTGCCCAAGGACTGATCGGTCCGCATCACGCGATGTCCGTGGTGGATTTAGCCTTGGGCAACTATTCTCAGGGCGTGATTTACACGGCAAAAAGGGGGCGGACAGCCCCCTTACCGGGCCAATGCAGGGTCCACCATCAGCAGATGGTCGCGCGTCAGGTCTGCCAGACTGACCCGCTGCACGCCGTTGGCATCAAAGTTCTGGTCGTCAAGCCAGACGCGATGCGCCGCCAGAATACCCGGCCAGTCGGTGTCGGTGATTGAAAACCACGCGGTATCGCGGTTGCGGCCCTTGATGACCATGTGGTTTCGAAAGACCCCCTCGAATGAAAAACCAAGCCGCTGCGCCGCACGTCGCGACGGCAGGTTCAGCGCGTTGCATTTCCATTCATAGCGCCGATAGCCCAGCCCAAAGGCATGGGCCATCATCAGGTGCATGGCCTCGGTTGCGGCCGGGGTGCGCTGCAATGTTGGCGACAAGGTGATGTTGCCAACCTCGATCACACCATTGCCGGGGTCCAGCCACAAATAGCTTGCAAGCCCGACAGGGTGCCCGCTGGCGCGGTCGCAGATCGCAAAAAACATCGGGTCTGCTTTGGCCTGAACCCCGTGCAACCACGCCGTGAACTGGGCTTGATCGACGAACGGACCAACGGGCATGAAGTCCCAAAGGGCGTCGTGCCTTTGGAACTGTTCAAACAGCCCTTGCGCATGGTGATCGGCGTCCAGCGGATCAAGATCTACCAGTGTCCCCCGCATCCTTTCCGATTTGGGCCGCGGACAAGGCGTCCAGTCAGGCAAGGCAAAGGCGGCGCGGGGCTGGTTGGACATCGTGTTTTCCTAAATGGGGCGCAAGGCAAGAACGGCGCTTGCCGCAGGCAGGTTCATGTGCAGTTGTCAAAACAATAGGTGCAAACGCAAGGTGTGCAATGGGTTTGACGCTCCCGCGCGTGGCGGGTTCGGGCCGCGCTGCAGGTCCGGGTCGCCAAGGTGGGCCTATGCGACGCCGATCGCCCCTTCGGCAAGTCGCGGCAGCCAAGTCAAAATCGTGCGAAATTGGCCCCAGCTTGATCACAGCCGTTGTTCGTGTGGCGTTGCGCATGCCTTTGCGCACCCTCATGCGCCATGAGGGCGCCGCTGGATTACAGCAAGATGCCCGGATTTTCGCCCATGGACAGGCCAGGAAAGACCTTGTTTTGCAGCATGTCCTTGTCCAGGCCGTACATTCCGCGCATCACCCAGGCCGCAACACTGCGCACATCGCCTGTCGGCATCAGATCCCGCCCGGCGTACAGATCACTTTCGCCCAAGCCCGGCCATTGCCCCAGCACTTTGCCGCCCCGGATCGCACCGCCCGCAGTCAGCATGGCCCCACCGGTTCCATGGTCCGTGCCAGCTGACCCGTTTTCGCGGACTGTCCGGCCGAATTCGGTCATCGCAAGCACAGCCGTCTGCCCCCAAAGTGGCCCAAGTCCTTGCTTGAGTTGCAAGATCAGCCGCTCCAACCGCACCAGGGGACGCCGGATTGCGTTGGCCTGACTGGCATGTGTATCCCAGCCCGTCAACGACAAGGCGACAATCCGGGTGTCTTCGCGCATCCGAGCCGTGGCAAAGGCCGCAAAGTTGTCGATTTCCACCAAGGGGGGCGCGGTTCCCGGGGCAGGGGCCATCGCCTCGTCGGTGATCGACTGCGACAGTTCCAAAGCGGTATTGGCGGCGGATTCGAACAGGGCATCCCGGCTATAGATCTCCTCCAGCAACAAACGGCCCTGAACCGAGACATTCATTTCGGTGTCCGGTGCCCAGCGTTGCACCCGCGCGTCCCCTGTCAGGATCGGCAGCGATTCGCGCCCGATGGCA
>JAUSPL010000085.1 GCA_030656535.1 Gemmobacter sp. | reverse complement strand
GGCGCTGCGCGCAGCCGCCTCCCCGGCCGAGATGGATGCGATCCTTGCAGCCTTCGATCCCGAGGCGGCGCTGGACGACACGCCATGACCGCGTTCACCCTGCGCCCGGCCGCGCGCCATGACATCGCAGCCATGGCGCTGATCGCGCTGCAGCGACCAGCGTCACGCTGCAATTCTGATCCGAACCATCGGGAATCCCCATGTCCGACACCATGACCCATCTCGGCCTGCCATACCTCATGGCCGCGCAGGCACAGAAGCATGTGACCTACAACGAGGCGCTGCGCCTGCCCGATAATATGGTGCAACTCTCGCTCCTCGACCGCACCCGCACCGCGCCTCCGGCCACCTCCGCCGATGGCGACCGGCATCTCTCGTGGCCACAGGCACGACCGGCGCCTCGAACAGCTGGGACGACAGCATGGCTTTCCGCATCGACGGCGCCTGGCTGCGCCTGGTCCCCCGCCCCGGCTGGAAGGCCTGGGTGGAGGCCGAGGCCCTACCGCTGATCCGCACCGCCAGCACATGGCTGGCGCTGGACGCGGCCATGGGCCTGATCACCAGATCCGCCAGCGTCACCGTCGCGCGCGGCGCCCATGACAGCACCGTCGAGATGGCCGTGTTCGAAGACACGCTGTCCGACCTCTCGGACTCTGACACTTCCTCGAGCATCGTGATCCCGGCCGGCACCATCCTGCTCGGCGTCTCGACCCGGACGCTGACCGCCATCACCGGCGCCACCTCCTTCGATTGCGGGATCGCGGGCAATCCCGGCAAGTTCGGCGCATCGCTGGGCATCGCCCCCGGCAGCACCCACCCCGGCCTCATCGCCCCGGAACCGGTTCCCGCCGACACGGCGGTCCTGCTGACCGCCAACGGCGGCCCCTTCACCGGCGGCGCCGTGCGCATCGCCATCCATACACTGACCCGCGGCATTCCCGCGTGAAAATAATCAAGGAGAACGCGGGCGGTGAGCAGCGATCCGACGCCCGCAACGCATGGCCAACCACAGCTGATGGCCCGCCGCCGCGCCGGTTGCCACGCGCTGGACGTTCAGCCTACGTCTTTGCAAGGATTGAAGATCTTGGGCGACCATGCAAACGCTGGTGTCGTGACACGCGAAGCCATCAACCCGACCATCGCCCCCTGCATCCGAGGTTCCCGAGATGACCGACCCCGCCCGGTTTCTGCATTGAAAGCGACTGCCACACACCGCCGCCGTGGGTCGGTCGCTGGACATCTACTACCGCGACAGCGCCCGCACGGCCCGGATGGACAGGCTGAATGCTGCGTTTGTCACACCGGGCTCCCGCGTCTTCGACATTGGGGCCCATGTCGGCGACCGGACCGGCAGTTTCCTGCGCCTGGGTGCCTCTGTCGTCGCGCTGGAGCCGCAACCGCGGGTGTTTCGCGCTCTCGGACTGATCTATGGAAAGTGCCCTCGGGCCGTGCTCCTGCCCTTGTCGGCAGGCGCTTCGGTCGGGGAGATCACGCTGCATCTGAACGCGCGCAACCCGACCGTCGCCACCGCCAGTCCCGATTTCATTGCTGCAGCCGCCGGGGCGCCGGGCTGGGAAGGTCAGGTGTGGGACAGCCGCATTTCCGTTCCCCTCACGACCCTCGACGCGCTGATCTCTCAGTATGACGTGCCCGATTTCGTCAAGATTGACGTGCAGGGTCATGAGCTTGCGGTTCTGGAAGGGCTCTCCACCCCTGTTCCGGCCCTGTCCTTTGAATTCACCACAATTCAGCGCGCCGAAGCAGCCGCCTGCCTCGACAGGGTGTCGGCAATCGGGCGTTACGAATACAACCTGAGCCTCGGCGAAGACCACGTCCTCCGCCATGCCACCTGGCAAAGCGCTGACGTCCTTCGCGCCGAAATTGCAGCTCTTCCCCATTCCGCGAACGCGGGCGACATCTACGCCCGCCGCGTCTGACGCAACTTCCTGCGGCAACGAACTCGTAATGGCGGGTCGTCGACGAGGTTTCTTGCGCGGTGTTCGAGCAGGAGATCACCGCCGACCTGCCTAGCGTGACGCAGTTCCTGTCGCCGCGCTTCTTCATGACAGGGGTCCTGTTGAGCAACCTTTTTGGCCGAGCGACGAACAGATGGAGCGGTTGACGCCGTTCTTCCTGACGAGCCACGGAAAGCCGCGTTTGCATGAACCTGTATCGTCGTGTCGGTGCACCCGCCCCCGTCTGTATAAGGGGCGGGTGCAAACGGTTCTTATTGTGATGCGGCCAGTTCCGCGCGCAATGCGTCCAGCAGGCCCTGCGGGTTTTCGACGCCGGTAGCGGCAACCTTGTCGGCCCAAGCCTTTTCCACGGGACCCATGGCCGTCTTGAAAGCCGTTACGAATTCGGCTGAAGGTTCATGGTAGGTGAACCCACCGATTTCGGCCAGCTTGCCCTTCGCCACATCCTCGTCCGTCTGCCAAACTTCGCCGATCAGCCCGGCCAGTGCCGGCCCCGAAACGCCCGCGATGGCTGTGCGGTCACCTTCCGGGATCGCATCCCATTTGGCCTGATTGATCAGCAGCGCGATCACAGATTGGCCCATGCCACCCGGCATCTGGGTGATGTTCTTGAACACGCTGTCTGTCTTCCACGAGATGATCGGCGCCAACGAGAAGAAGGTGCCATCCACAACCCCGGTGCTGGCCAGTTCGTAGATTTCGGTCACCGGCTTTTGCACGGTAACCGCACCCAGCGCGTCGATCACCTGGCTGGCGGTGGCGCTGGGGGCGCGCAGCTTCAATCCCTTAAGCCCGTCCATCGAGGTGACGGGCTTTGACACCGCCGTGACGATGCTGGTGGGCGCCGAGGCAAAGACGGTCAGCACATGCGTGCCCTTGAAAGGCTCGTATTTTGCAAGCTGGCTGTCATACATTCTGTTGAAAGCCGGGGCCACGCGCTTTTGGTCGGTTTCCACCTGCAAGGGCAGTTCGCCCAGTTCCATAAGCGGGAAACGGCCCGGGGTATATCCCGGCAGGACCAGCGTGATGTCGGCCAGCCCGTCGCGCGCCACGTCGAACTGGTCGCGCGGGGTGCCCACGGTTGCAGGCAGGTATTCCACCGTCACGCGGCCCTGGGTCGCGGTTTCGACATTGGCGATCCACTGTTTCAGCGCCGTGTTGATCGAGTGCGCCGGGGGAAACCACGACGAATACTTCAGCACGATCTTGTCCTGCGCGGCGGCAGGCAACGCCCCGAACAGAAAAGTGGCTGCCAGTGCGGTCGCGGTGGCAAAGGTCTTGACGTGTTCCATGATATCCTCCCTGAGATCGGAACAAGATGCAGTCTTCCGGCCGCCGAAACGCATCGGCAGGGCACCGGGTCTTACTTGGCAGGCACCTGCGCCCCCTGCAGGGGCACGGGTTGGTCAGAAGAACAGGGCCGGCAAGGCCAGCGCCAACCCGGGCACCAGCCCGATCAGCGCCAGCCGCACCAGATCGGCAGCGATGAACGGCAGGATGCCGCGGATGATCCGCGCCAGGGGCACATCGGGCACCACCGTGCGCAGGATGAACAGGTTGATGCCGATGGGCGGGGTGATCAGCCCCAGTTCCACCAGCATCACCACCATGATGCCGAACCAGACCGGGTCGTAGCCAAGGCCGGTGACGATGGGAAAGAACATCGGCAGCGTCAGCAGCATCATCGCCAGACTGTCGAGCAGACAGCCCAGCAGGATGTAGATCAGGCAGATCACCAGCATGACCATGGCCGGCGACAGCCCGCTGTCCTGCACCAGCGTCAGCACACCGGTATGGGCTCCGGTGTAATTGACAAATTCGGCAAAGACCTTGGCGCCGATGATCAGCGCGAACAGCACGGCACTGGTCGCGGCGGATTCGCGCAGGATGGCGGCAAATTCGGCCAGCGGCATCCGGCGCAGCAGGGCAAAGGCGATGGCGCCGCAGGCCCCGATGCCCGCCGCCTCGGTCGCGGTGAACAGGCCCGAATAGATGCCGCCCAGCACCATCCCGAACAGCACCGCCACCGGCCAGACCCGGGCCAGCGCCAAGCGCCGTTCGGCCCCGGTGGCGCGCGGGGCCTGCGGGGCCGATCCGGGCTGGCGCCGCGCCGTCCATTGCACCGCCAGCGCATAGCCCAGCATCCCGATCAGCCCCGGCACCACCCCGGCGGCGAACAGCTGGCCGATATGGGTTTCGGTGGTCACCCCATAAACCACCATGATGATCGACGGCGGGATCAGGATGCCCAGCGTGCCTCCTGCCGCCACCGTCGCGGTGCTCAGGCTGTCGGAATACCCCATCGCCCGCATCGACGGAATGGCCACGCGCCCCATCGTCACCGCCGTTGCCACGCTGGACCCGCAGACCGCCGCAAAGCCACCGCAGGAGACCACCGTTGCCACCCCCAGCCCGCCGCGCAGATGCCCGACATAGGCCTGCGCCGCGCGGTAAAGCTCGGATGCGATGCCCGCACCGGCGATCAGGTTGCCCATCAGCACGAACAGCGGGATCACGGCCAGGTTGTAGCTCATCGACGAACTGACAGCCGACAGCGCAATCATGCTCAGCGCCGGGTTCACGCCGACCAGCAGCGCATAGCCCACGCCCCCCGCCAGCCCCAGCGCAATGGCGATCGGCACGCGCAGCAGGATCAGCGCGAAGGCAAAGGCAAAGCCAAGCGTTGCGGCCAGCATCAGCGCCCCTCCCGCCAGGGGGATGCGGGCATGCGGCCAGGCATCACGACCAGCCCCAGCATGCGCAACCCATGAACCACCGCTGCCACCCCGGCGCAAACCGCCATGCCGTAATAGACCGGCGCCAGCGGCAGCCGCAGATAAGGGGTGATGTCGCCGTAGCTGGCAATGCGGTCGCCCAGCAGCCACAGCCTCCAGGCCAGCAAGCCGAACACCGCTGCACCCAGACCCGCTGCCAGAACGGCCAGCCCGTGCCGCACCACGCGGCCCAGAACCGTATCCAGCAGATCGACGCTGATGTGCGAATCCGCCCAGGCGACCCGCGGATAGAGCAGGAAGGTAATGGCAACCAGCGCGATTTCCGTCAGTTCCGTGGCCCCCGGAACCGGCTGGTTCAACAGGTTGCGCCCGGTCACATCGGCCAGCGTCAGCAGCGCGCAGGCCAGAAGCAGCAACCCTGGCACCAGATCATAGACCAGCCCCGCCCGCTGCCACAACCGCGCCATCAGGCCCCCCCGCCGGGCGACACACCCAGCATGCGGTTGGCGTTTCGGGTGATCTCGCGGGCAATCGTCTTGCGGTCCAGCCGCCCGGTGTCGCGATACCAGAAGGTCGTCCACGTCACCGCCCCGCCCAGCGTCAGGGCCGCCATATGGGGGTCTGTCGTCTGGAACACGCCCTCGGCGGTGCCCTTGGCGATGAAGTCGGCGATGGTGGCAAAGAATGCCCGGCGCAAGCCGCTGACGCGCACGGCATCTTCGGGCAGCAGGCTTTTTTCTTCGCGCACGTAGACGGCGATGTATTTCTGATGCTCCAGCACCGCGTTAACATAGCGGTCCATCAGCACCGTGAGTGTCGGCCGCGTCTCCAGACCAAGGTCGAGTGCGTGGCGCACCTCCTCATGGACGCCGGTCACGCCATGGGTGCAGATTTCTGCCAGAAGCTGCTGTTTCGAGCCGTAATTGGTATAAACGAACGCCTTGGAGAACCCGAGCTGTTCGCCCACCGCATCTAGGGTCGTGTTGGAATAGCCGTGCGAATAGAACAGGTCCGCCGCCGCATCCAGAATGCGCTGGCGCTTGAGCGCCGCGACCTCGTCACGAAAGGTCAGGATGGCGGCAGGCTGGGTTTGGGTCATCGGGGGGCCTTTTTTCGGGGGTTGCCCGGGTATCTTACAGCGAAAGGATGTCGCGCAACTCGCGCATGTAGAGCGTGCCGTTGGCGGTATCGGTCACCGTCACCTCGTGGCGCACATAGCGTCGCCCGCGTTTTTCATATTTGTCCACCGCCCGGGCCGCGATGGTCACACTGGCGCCGACGGGTATTGGCTCCAGCAACTCGGTGTCGTGAAAGGTGTGGATGGACCCGATGGCAAAGGGTTTCGTGTGGTCGAACTGCACCGACAGCACGAAATGCGACATCATCAGCGGCGGCACGATGGCCCCGCCGAATGGGCTTTCGCCCGGGATGCGCCAGGTGTTCATCCGCCAGCCTTCATACCAGGGGTTAAAATCCTCGACCGCGTCGGCAAAATGGATCACCACATCCGGCGTGATGGTCAGATCGCGCGACAACACATCGCCCACCTGCACCATGTCCCAGTAGGTTTGGCATTCTTCCTTGAGGCTTTCGATGAAATCGCGTTCCTGCCTGATCTGCAGTGGGGTCATCGGGCGCAAGGCATCGGTGCGGATGTCGGTCATGGCTGTTTCTCCTCACACGCCCACGTCGGCTTCGACAAAGCCCACTGTCTTCATCTCTCCGGCCTCGTTCTGAGCCCAGATGTCGATACGGAACCGGTATCCCTCGCCCTTTGGGGTCTTCTCCACCACTTTGCCGTGGGTGAAGATTACCTCGTTCGCATAGGTCGAGGCGACATACTTGCAGCTGATCCGTGCATTCCGGAACATGGCTGGACCCAGCGCGTGCACGCACATTTCCGACAGATAGGCCGAACTCATCTCGCCAGTCTGGATCGGAGCGAGCAGGCCGGTTTCGGCGGCATAGACCGGGTCCCAGTGGTTGGGGTTGAACCGGCCCCACACGCGCGAGCCCATCAGCTGGATCGTCGCCTTTTTCTTCAACCCCAGCAATTCGAACCCCACCGGGGTATCGCGGGTGATGCGGGCGGCATCTGCGTGGATCAGGGTTTCGGCCATGGCGGCCACTCCTTCGTTCAGGGCGGGGGTCATGCGCGCGGCCCCCCGCAGACATAGAGGATTTGGCCCGAGACAAAGCCCGAGCGTTCGTCGGCAAAGAAAGCCACTGCCTGCGCGATATCCTCCGGTCGACCGAGCCGCCCCATGGGGATGGTGCGCAATGCCTCGTCGCGCAGTTGGTCCACCGGAACGCCCGCGCGCTTCGACATCTCGTCGATCATGGCCGTTTCGGTCAGCCCCGGCGCCACGGCATTCACCGTTACGCCAAAACGGCCCATTTCGATGGCCAGCGACTTGGTCAGCCCGTGCAACCCAGCCTTGGCCGCGGAATAGGCCGACAGGCCAAAGGCTCCCAGCGCGCCGATGCTGGTCAGGTTCACCACCCGGCCCCAGCCTGCGGCGCGCATGTGCGGCTGCACGGCCCGCGTCATCAGGAACACCGCGCGCAGGTTCACATCCTGCACCGCGTCCCAGACGGCCAGCGGAAACCGCGCCAGCGTGCCTTCACGCAGCAGGCCCGCGGTGTT
>JAUSPL010000084.1 GCA_030656535.1 Gemmobacter sp. | reverse complement strand
GGTGGGGCCGACCAGCGCCGTTAGTTGTCCCGCATGAACGGCCAGATCGACGTTGGCGCAAGAGGGAATGAGTTTGTTCTGGTCATGTAGCAGGAAATGCTTGCTCAGACCCTCGATTTTCAGAATGGCTTCCATGTCCGTTTCCTCACAAAGCGGATGCCACCAGACGCTGCGTATAGGCGTGCTGGGGATCTTCAAGAATTTGATCAGTCAGGCCGGACTCGATGATGCGGCCGTACTTCATGACAATCGTCCGCCCGGCCAGCAGGCGAATTACGCCCAGGTCATGGGTCACAACAATCATGGCCGTGTTCAACTCCTGCTGGATTTCGAGAATCAGGTCGAGAATGCGGGCCTGCACTGATAAATCCAGGCCGGTCGTCACCTCGTCCAGGTAGAGCAAGGGCGGTTGTGTCGCCAGTGCCTTGGCGATCTGAACCCGCTGCTGCATCCCGCCGGAAAACTTCTTCGGCGATTCATCCATCCGCTCCGGCAGCACTTCGGTGCGGGCGAGCAGACAACTTGCCCGTTCGCGGATTTCACCGTAATGGGTGTGGTCGCTCATCAGCAGACGTTCCGCGATGTTGCCACCCGCCGAAACGTTGAAATTGAGTCCCAAGTGGGGGTTCTGATAGACCATACCAAGCCGGTGATTGCGCAGCCAGCGCTGCTGGGCCGCATTCAGGGCAAACAGATTCCATTGCCGTTCTTCGTCGTAAACGACGGCTTCGCCGGCACTGGGCGCATCGTCGAAATACAGGGTTTTGACGACGGTCGATTTACCGCTCCCAGACTCACCCATGATGCCGAGGATTTCGCCGGCGTGCAGATCGAAACTCACGCCATGCGCAGCAACGACAGAGCCGCATTGCGGACAGATGTTGGTATCTGCCTCGGGGCCGGTGTTGTCGATGCACGCGGGGCAGCCACGTCCGTGAATCTTGGTCAGGTTGCGGACTTCCAGGATTTTTTTCATGCGCTCACCTTGTGTGTTTGCTCGGCCAGGCGTTGGTTGCAATAGTCGGAATCCGAGCACTGCCACGTTTTACTGCCGTCATCGGCGATCAGTTCATCCAGGAAGCTGTCCATCGCGCCGCAACGGCAACAGGGACGACGGCAGCCGTGTTCGTCACGGAAATCCTCTATCCGGAACGGTACGTCGTCGAAAACCAATGGTTCTGCCACGCTATACGGCGGTACGGCATAGATTTTCTTTTCCCGTCCGGCGCCCAGCAGGATCAGCGCCTTTGAGCGATGCAGGCGCGGAATGTCGTAACGGGGAATTGGGCTGGGGTCGATGACGTAGTGGCCATTGATGCGTGTCGGGTAGCGGTGCGAAATGGTGATTTCGTCGAACTGCACGATGTCCTCGTACAACTTGGTCAGCAGCCGCGAATAGTCGCCTTCGCCATGCATGATCTTGCGTCTGGCTTCGGAGGGTTCGACCACGACCAGCGGATCGGGGTAAGGGACCTGCAAAACCAGCACCTGTTCTTCCGTCAGTTGAACTTCCGGAATCCGGTGGCGGGACTGGATGAGCGTCGCTTCGCTCGTCTGCTCCGTGGTATCGACTCCCGGGCAGGTCAGTTCGACAAAGTGGCGCAAGTTGACGGCATTGACCGAATCATCCGACCCTTGGTCGATGACCTTCAGCGTGTCGTTGGTGCCGATCAGTGACAGTGTCAGTTGCAGACCGCCGGTGCCAAAGCCGCGCCCCATAGGCATCTCACGTGAGGCATAGGGTGTCTGGTAGCCGGGAATAGCGATAGCTTTCAGGATGCTGCGCCGAACTTCGCGCTTGGCGAATTCGTCGAGAAAACCAAAGCTGTAGTTCGCCTCGTCCAGCGGTAGTTCATAGGTGGAATTCACGCTTTTTCTCCCTGAGGCACGGATTGATTCTGGCTCGCTTTGGCCTGCGTCGTCCTCAGGCGATCCATGTCGGACTGGAAGGTCACGTAGTGCGGCATCTTGTAATGGCTGGCAAAGCCCATGGAGTCGACACCATCGACATGCAGCAGCACGAACTCCGGATCTTCGGAAGGATTGCGCGGCCCGTCGCGCATGCCTTTTTGCAATGCCCGGTCGAGAATGGCCATGGCAATCGCCTTGACTTCGTTATGACCGAAACAGGCCCCGTAGCCGAGCGTGAACACTGGCGGGCCATCGCCGTCGGCGCTTTCATACATCGCCACCACCTCGCATTCGGTGATCAGCACCTCGCCGGCTTCAATCAGTTCTCCCGTCACCGGATGGGGAAGCATGACCGGCAGATAGCCGACACGCAGTTCGGCAATGGTCGGGTGTACGTCGCCATAACCGCGCATGTTGGAATAGGCAATCGCCAGCAAGGAACCGGTTTCCGCCCGGGCCATGGTCGCCAGCGCGGCCGAGCGAGGCACCGGGAAGACCAGCGGATCACGGGTGATATCAAACGGCGCCTCGCCTTGCCCCTCAAGTGGCGGCAACAAACCCTCCGCACGCAAAGCATCGACCACCTTCGGGAAGTTGTCAGGCAGATCGGGCTCTGGGATGTCATCCAGGAACTGCCGGGCAACCTGGCGGAAAGCCTCGGGCGATTCGTC
>JAUSPL010000064.1 GCA_030656535.1 Gemmobacter sp. | reverse complement strand
CGCGCTTATGCCGACAGGAAATGGACGATGTCCCGGTCGGATGGACCCGTTGCCTGACCGTGCAGCGACTGGTCGAACCGTTTGGCCACCCGCCGCACCAGCCCGCGCAGCCATTGGTTGGAAAGGCTTGTCTGCACCCGTTCATGCCACAGCAGATACAGGCTCATCTGGGTGAATTCGCGCGGGGCGGCGATCACACACAGATCCTCGTGACCAGCAGAGTCCGCGATATGCTCCACATAGGACCGGGCAGAGGTGAAAATCAGATCGGTTTCGCGCAGCAGTGCGGGGATCAATCCGTACTCCGGGACAGTCATCGCCACCCGGCGGCGCAGGCCCAATTGACCAAGCCGTCCGTCGATAGGGCTGTAAAGCGCATTGGCGACCGGCGTTGGCGACACGTGGTCCAGCCGCAGATAGTCGTCGATGCTTATGCTGTCCTGGTTCGCCAATGGGTGACGGTGATGCACGAGACAGGCAATTTCGCAGTTCAGCAGAGTTGAAGACCGCAAGCTTTCCTGGGGGCTTGGCCAGTTGCCGATCACCAGGTCGACAGCGCCAGCCGCCATGTCCTGTGCCAGTTGGCCAAATTCATGCGGGGCGAAAAAGTCCACCGTGGCATGGGGTGCCTCGCGCCGCAGGTTGGCGCCAATAGCGGGGATCAAGAATGCGCCAAAGCAGTTGACCGCCCCGATTCTGATCCGCTGGGTCGAGCCGGACGGGTCGAAACTCTCGGTCGAGGTCAGCATGCCCTGCAGGTTTTGCAGCACGCCCTCGATTGCCAGCAAAACCTCGGTCCCGCGGTCTGTCAGCACCAGCGTCTGGCCCGATCTTACCAGCAGGGGATCGCCAAACACCGTCCTTGCGCGCTTCAGGCTGGCACTGACCGCAGGCTGGCTGTGACCCAACTGATGTGCGACCCGCGACACCGAGCGCTCTCGCAACAGAAGGCAGGTCGTCCGAAGCAAGCGTACATCAATAGTGGGATCGATGCTGGCATACATTGGATCGTCCTTTCCAGACATTCGGGATCGCCGTCGAGGATCACACCACTCTGCCGCACTCGCTGCGACCCGTTGCCGGCCTTTAGGGGCAGTACAGCATGAAATTGCCATTATTGGTTGCGGTTTTGCCTGCAGTCGCCCGATTTATGGGCGCTGACCGCCGCGGATCACCCATTTTGCCGCATCGACGCGGGCTTGTGTCGCCCCGCAATCTGGGTAATGTGGAACCATTCTAAACAAGGAGCCTGTCATGATCCCCGGCTTTGGCACCCGTCGCCGATTCTCAGACCTGTCCGAGCGGGAGATCCTTGCCCTCGCGATTTCGTCCGAAGAGGACGACGCGCGCATCTACCGAAGCTATGCCGAACGCCTGCGGGCAGACTATCCGGCGACAGCGGCGGTGTTCGAGGGCATGTCGCATGAGGAGGATGAGCACCGTCGACGTCTGATCGAGGCCCACCGTGTCCGGTTCGGCGACGTGATCCCCTTGATCCGGCGTGAACATGTCGCAGGCTATTACGCGCGTCGACCGGTCTGGCTGGTGGAAAACCTGAGCCTTGAGGACATACGCGGCGAAGCGGGTGCGATGGAACGCCAGGCCCAGGCATTTTACGAGGTCGCCGCGCAGCGCGTGACCGACGCCGGCACCCGAAAGCTTCTGGGGGATCTGGCGCATGCCGAGGCGGACCACCGCAACAAGGCGTCCCAGCTTGAGGCCGAGCACCTTGGCGATGAAGCGCGCGGGGCCGAGGATGACGGTGCCAAGCGGCAGTTCGTCCTGACTTGGGTGCAGCCGGGATTGGCCGGTTTGATGGACGGATCGGTGTCCACCTTGGCGCCGATCTTTGCCACGGCCTTTGCAACGAAAGAACCGTGGACCACCTTTCTTGTCGGTCTGGCTGCGTCCATCGGGGCGGGGATCTCGATGGGGTTTACCGAAGCGGCGCATGACGACGGGGTGATTTCTGGCCGTGGCAGCCCGTGGAAACGCGGCGTCGCGTCCGGCGTGATGACCACGATTGGCGGGCTTGGCCATGCGCTGCCCTACCTGATTCCGGACTTCTGGACCGCCACCAGCATTGCTATTGTGGTGGTGTTCGTCGAACTGTGGGCCATCGTGTGGATCCAGAATCGGTTCATGCAGACGCCGTTCCTGCGCGCCACCTTGCAAGTCGTTCTGGGCGGTGCTTTGGTATTGGCTGCGGGGGTGCTGATCGGCGCAGGCTGAAGGGCCCCGGAAAAAACGGGGGGGCTCATGTATCATACCGGCGACGTCCAATACCAACCGCTTGCCTTGCCTGACCGGGTGCAGGTCAGCCCTGACGCCGCCCTTGCGCAGGCGCAGGGCTTTCTGACCTACATGCTCAAACGCCATTCGGTGCGCGAATTCACCGATGAACCGGTGCCCGAACAGGTGATTTCCACATGCATCGCCGCCGCAGGGTCAGCGCCGTCTGGCGCCAACCACCAGCCTTGGCATTTCGTGGCGATTTCGAACCCCGTCATGAAGGCCCGCATCCGTGCGGCCGCCGAAGAGGAAGAGCGCGAGTTCTATGCCGGGGGGGCCGGTGATGAGTGGCTGCGCGCGCTGGAACCTATTGGCACCGGGGTGGAAAAGCCCCACCTGACCACGGCGCCCTGGCTTGTCGTGGTGTTTGCGCAGCGCTACGGCATCACGAGGGACGGCCAGCGCTACAAGAATTACTATGTGCCCGAAAGCGTGGGGATCGCCACCGGGTTCCTGATCGCGGCCCTGCACCATGCCGGTTTGGTGTGCCTGACCCATACCCCCAATCCGATGAAATTCCTGCCCGAACTCTGCGGTCGGCCGGCCAGCGAAAAGGCCGTAATGATCTTGCCTGTGGGCTATCCCGCGCCGGATGCCACTGTGCCAGCCGTGGCAAAGATCAAGAAACCGTTAAGCGAAATCATGACGGTCTTTGGCTGATCAGCGCCTGTCCTTCTGGCCCGGACCGGCGCCGCTGGCGGCCGGGTGGTGCTGCGGTCGTCACCTGATGACTGCATGCAGCCCGTGCCCTGCATGCGGGGGTGCTGAAAACCAGTCGACTGCGCCTATGCGCGCTCGTCCGTGTTCATTCTCCGCTCCAGCCAGCGTACGGCTTGAGATACGATCAGGATCAAGATCAGGTATTCCAGCACGAGGATCGTATAGATCTCCAACGGGCGGTATTCGCTGACGACCAGCTCATTCGCCTT
>JAUSPL010000035.1 GCA_030656535.1 Gemmobacter sp. | reverse complement strand
ATGAAGTTGAAAGTCCAGTTCGATCCGGACCTCGTCGCGCTGATGCAGGCCGAAATAGCCGCTGGGGAAAGGGCGGTGTCCGCCGCCATGCGCGAAGCGGGCACCTCCCTGAAATCCGCATGGCGCGGCCAGATCACCGGCGCGGGTCTTGGCACCCGGTTGGGAAACTCCATCCGCCTCGCCAGCTTCCCGAAATCCGGCGACAGCCTGAACGCGGCGGCATTGGTCTGGTCCAACGCCCCGGTCATCATCGGCGCGCATGACACCGGCCCGCTGATCCGGTCCAAGGATGGATTCTGGCTGGCGATCCCGACCCCGGCCGCCGGGAAGAGCACCAAGGGCGGCCGGATCACCCCAGGCGAATGGGAACGCCGCACTGGCCTGCGCCTCCGATTCATCTATCGGCGCCGAGGCCCAAGCCTGCTGGTCGCAGAGGGGAGGCTGAATTCCAAAGGCCGGGCCGTGGCATCGAAGTCCAAGACCGGGCGGGGGGGGCGCGACCGTCCCGATCTTCCTGCTGGTGCCACAGGTCAAGCTGGGCAAGCGGCTGGACTTGGCGCGAGATGCCGAAAGGGCGGTTGACGGCGTGCCGGGGTTGATCGTCGCGAAATGGGTCGAGGGAAAAGCAAGCTGATGTCAGCCATTCGGACGGTGCGACCGTAACCCACGTAAAGCAACCATGTCGCAGTTGCTATCTAATGGCCAATCCATAAGGTGCATTCAACGGTAAGACGTAGTAGGGCAACATGTATATTCCTCCGCACTTCGAAGAAGTCAGACTCGATGCAATCTCTGCGATAATGCAGGATGCACCGCTTGCCTGTGTAGTGGCGCAAACGCCTGCGGGCCTTGTTGCTAACCATTTGCCTCTGCTTCAAGGGCCGGACGGTGTACTCGTAGGGCATGTGGCGCTCGCAAACGACATGCACCGGCTGATTGAAGATGAGCAGGAAGTGCTTGCGATCTTCCGCCGTGACGATGCTTACGTTTCTCCGAACTTCTATCCGACCAAGCAAGAGCATCACCGGCATGTGCCGACATGGAATTATGAAGTCGTTCACGTCTATGGCGGTATTTCTTTCCAGCACGATGATCGTAACAAGCGGGCGGCTGTCGGCTTGCTAACCCGCGATCATGAGCGGCGGGTGAATGGAAAGGCGGGGTGGCGGATGGCAGATGCCCCTGCTGACTACATGGAGCAGATGCTTAGCGGGATCGTGGCGTTTCGCATCACCGTAACGAAAACGCTGGCGAAATCGAAACTTAGCCAGAACCGCGAGGCTCGGGATTACATCGGAGCGGTCAATGGACTGCGAGCATCTGGACATGCGGAGCTCGCTGACCGAATGGCGGAACGCCTTGCCGTTGAAGACTGAATAGGACATTGCCATGACCTTGCTTTCCGTAAACCTGAATGCCGTCGCATTTTTGCGGAACAGGCGCAGCGTGCCGTGGCCAGATCTGATTGCCATTGCACGGGCGGTTCTTGCGGAAGGGGCCGGAGGCATCACTGTTCATCCTCGCCCTGATGAACGTCATATCAGGAAACAGGACGTTCTCGATCTGGCACACCTTCTGGAAACAGAGTTTCCCGAGGCAGAGTTCAACGTCGAGGGTTATCCCACAGAAGAGTTCATGGCTCTGGTCGAGCGCGTCAGACCCCATCAAGTGACATTGGTTCCTGACCTTCCAGGCCAAAGCACATCGGACCATGGGTGGGATTTAGATGTTGAAAGTGACAATCTCCGCCGCCACCTTGAGCGTCTCAAAGCAATTGGTAGCAGAACAGCGCTTTTTATCGAGCCAGACGCCGATGCCCCTGCGCGGGCATGGGAAGTTGGTGCTGATCGCGTCGAGATGTTCACCGGCCCTTATGGCGGCGCACTAGATGCCAACAACGCAAAAAATCAGCTTCAGCGGCTTGTAGATACCGCTGATGCATCGAGGGGCTTGGGGCACAACCACAGTGGTACTGGCTGTGGAGGGATACACCTGAATGCTGGTCATGACCTGACCTTAAGCAATCTTCCGCCCCTTATCGCAGCTATACCGGACATTGCAGAGGTATCGATTGGTCATGGCTTGACCGCAGAGGCGCTGATGGTCGGCTTTCCCGAAGCGGTGCGCCGTTACCTGGCTGTTACGCAAAACCGAGGATCGTGAGAGCCTGCTTCAGGCAATTCTGCTACTGACCAACGGACAAAAAATTGCCAACCACTCGCGAAACCATCTTCGCCGCGCTGCAGGCGCAGCTGCATCCGCTTGCCGCCCTTGTTCTGCGCGATGAGGTCCTGCCCGAGCGGATCCCCGCGGCGGGGCTGATCATCCTGCGCGATGGTCAGCCGGGTGAGCCGGAGGTAACGTTGTCACCCCTGCGCTACCACTACCAGCATCGCGCCGAGTTGGAGGTTTTTGTCTAGGCGGGCACCGGCCGTGCAACTGCCTTCGACACTCTGATCGCCGCCATCGGCACGGCGCTGGAAGCGGACCGCACGCTCGGCGGCCTATGCAATTGGGTCGAACCCGAGGCCCCGGCCTCGGTCGATCTGCCCATCGAAGGCGCGGCAGCGCTGAAGGCAGCGGTGATCACTGTCGTGTTGCACTACACCACTACCGGCCCCTTGGCCTGACACCCCCAACATCGAGGAGATCCCCATGGCACGTGCGCAAGGCGCGCGGGCGCAGATGGCGCTTGCGTATGAGACGGTTTACGGCACCCCGCCGGTCAGCGGGTTCCGACTGATGCCCTTCGCCCGGGCGACGCTGGGATCGGAACAGCCGCTGCTGGAATCCGAACTTCTGGGCTAACCGAAGTCCTGTCGCATGGTTTGGATGGGAGCATCGCCACCCTGACCCTTCTGGAAGCCCCGGTGCACGCCATCGTCGAGGGCGACGGATTCATTGCGCGGGCGGGCTGCGACAAGCGTATCGCCACCTGCAGCGCCAAATTCGCGGATGTCGCCAACTTCCGGGGCTTTCCCAACATTTCGGGTCAAGACGCCGTGCTGCGCTATACGAGCCAGGACGGTGGCCACGAAGGGAGCGTGCTGTGAATTGCGCTGATCCCGCCTTGGTCATCGCCTCCGCTCACAGCTGGCTCGGGACTCCCTACCACGATCAAGCCAGTCTGCGCGGGATCGGCTGTGATTGCCTCGGTCTGGCGCGTGGCGTCTGGCGCGAGGTAGTCGGGGATGAACCTGTCCCGATCCCACCTTACAGTCGGGATTGGGGCGAGACAGGGCCGCGCGAGGTTCTGGCCGAGGGTGCGCGTCGAATGATGCCAGAAATCATGCCCACCGAGGCCCGG
>JAUSPL010000033.1 GCA_030656535.1 Gemmobacter sp. | reverse complement strand
GACTGCGGCATGTACAACACTGACACCAAGACCTGCGTGCAGCAAAAATCCAACTACTGATGCGATCAGGAAGGGGCCTGCGGGCCCCTTCCATGTCCTTGCACGCCATCCCCAGAACAGACAGGCCCCGATGCGCCCCCTGATCCTTGCCCTTCTGGCCACCCTTTTGCTGGCCCTGCCCGTCCGGGCACAGGATGTCGCGCAAATCCTGTCGGAAAATCGCGCGCTGATCGAAAAGGCATCGCGTCAAACCATCGGTCCGGTAATTTCTGACCTTGCGGCGTCTGGCGACCCCGCCGCCGCTGCTGTTCTGACCGCCTGGGCGGACAGGGGGCTGGGCGTGCGCAAATCAGACGGGGCATTTCTATTGATCGCGCCTGTGGAACAGGGCTGGGCCTTGCGCGACTTGACTGGTGCCGATGTCGGAATGGCGGCGAAATCCGATATCGATGACTTGCGACCGAATTCCGGGGTGCGCGGGCTGATTGCTGTGGCGCTGGTGCAGTTCCAACTGACCGACAGCGACCCTGCGCGCCGCGATGATGCCTTGACCGCGATTTCACGCGAACCCGAAGCCGCCCATCTGGAAGCTTTGCGTGCCGCAACCGCACCCGAGCCTGACTCTGCGCGCGCGGCCCGCAAGGCCCGGCTGGAACGTCTTTTGACTGTGCGGTTCGATCCCGACCCGGCGGCCCGGATTGCGGCGATCGAAGGCTTTGGTGCCGATACCGGGCTTGATCTGCGCGCGGTGCTGAACCCGCTGGTTGCAACCACCCGCCGGGCCACTGCGGGCGATCTGCCATCCGGCATCAACCTGGCCCGCGTGCTACAACCCGGAAAGCACCTGTCCAACGCAGAGGCATATGCGCTTTTGGTCGACGCCAAGCTTGCGCCGGCGCGTCTGACCCTGGAACAGGCGCGGTCCGCGCTGATCGCCAACCTGCACGACGGCCAGGTGGGCGGGGTCGCCTTGGCCGATCTGAACACCGAGCCAGCCCGCGCCCGTGCCTATAACGCGCTTGAGGCTGCGGGAGCCGTCCCGCCCGCCGCAACGGATGATGAGGTGGACGCCGCGCTGAAGGCGCACCGTTTTTATGAAACCTATGCCGAGCCTGACGCGGCGGTGACCACCGCTTCACTTGCAGCATTGGACGGCATCGGCACCAAGGTCGGCGCCATGCAGGCGGTAGACCTGGCGCTTGATGCCTTGTCGCTTGCGTCGATCTATTTCCTGGCGGCGATCGGTCTGGCCATCACCTTTGGCGTGATGCGGGTGATCAACATGGCCCATGGTGAGTTCATCATGATGGGTGCCTATACGGGCTATGTGGTGCAGCAATGGGTGCCAAATTACACGGCCTCGATCCTGATCGCGCTGCCCTTGGCGTTTGCGGTCACTTTTGCCGCCGGTGTCGCGATGGAACGGCTTGTGATCCGGTACCTGTACAAACGTCCGTTGGAAACCTTGCTGGCCACATTTGGAATTTCCATCGCCCTGCAGCAGATCGCCAAGAACATCTTTGGCACGCAAGCCCGACCGCTGACGGCACCGGCCTGGCTGGACGGCGCCTGGATGCTGAACGACGTGGTGTCGATCAGCTATATCCGTATCGCGATCTTTGTGCTGGCATTGGGCTTCATGGTCTTTTTCCTTTGGTTGATGAAGCGCACGCGCATTGGTCTTCAGGTTCGGGCCGTGACGCAGAACCCCAGTATGGCCGCGTCGATGGGGATCAACCCTGACCGCATCAACATGCTGACGTTTGGCATCGGATCAGGGATTGCGGGCATCGCCGGTGTTGCCATCGGCCTGTTCGCCAAGGTCACGTCCGAGCTTGGGTCCGACTACATCGTTCAATCATTCATGACTGTGGTGGTCGGCGGCGTCGGCAACATCTGGGGCACGCTTCTTGGCGCTGCAATGATCGGGTTTTTTCAGAAGGGGATCGAGTGGCTGAACCCTTCCAACACTCTTGCCGCACAGACCTACATGATCTTGTTCATCATCCTGTTCATCCAGTTTCGCCCCCGCGGCATCATCGCCCTGAAGGGCCGCGCGGCAGGAGACTGACCCCATGGAACCCGTCGCCTTCACCAGCTTCAAAGTATCCCATGGCCCGTCAGGGGGGTGCAAGGCCCCTGAACCGGCTGGAAAGGCTGCGCAATGACCCGAACATTCCTGGCGCGCAACCCGTCGGTGATGATCTTCCTCGCGACGCTCGCGCTTTTCACAGTCGGCGTGACCCTGTTGTCCGAGGCCTACGGCACCGCCTTCTTGTCCACGTCCTTCGTAAAGACCTTGGGCATGACGCTGTGCCTGTGCCTGATCGCGCTCGCGATGGACCTGATCTGGGGCTATGCGGGGATCCTTAGTCTGGGGCATTTCGCCTTTTTTGCCTTGGGCGGATACATGATCGGCATGTGGCTGATGTATGCGCGAACCGAGGACATCGTCATCAGCGCCCTGTCGCAAAGCCCTTTGCCTGCCACAGCCGAGGAAATCCGTCAGGGCATTGGCACCCAGATCTTTGGCGTCGTTGGTGGGTCGGAAATCCCGCTGGTCTGGGCTTTTGCCCATTCGCTGCCGCTGCAACTGATCCTGGTGATCGCTGTGCCGGGGGTGCTGGCGCTGCTGTTTGGCTGGCTTGCCTTCCGGGCGCGGGTGACGGGGGTGTATCTGTCGATCCTGACCCAAGCCATGACCCTGGCGCTTGCGCTCTATCTGTTTCAAAACGATTCAGGCCTGCGCGGCAACAACGGGTTGTCGGGCCTGCAAAACATTCCCGGTCTTGGCCACGTGCCGCAGGCGGACCTGTCGCTGTGGTTCTTTTGGGCCTCGGCACTGGCGCTTGGAATTGGCTATCTGGTGCTGGCCTTCGTGGTGTCGGGAAAGTTCGGGTCTGTCATCCGTGCCATCCGCGATGACGAACAGCGGGTGCGTTTTCTTGGCTATTCAGTTGAGGGGTACAAGCTGTTTGTGTTCACCTTGACCGCCATTATCGCCGCCATCGCAGGTGCGCTGTATTATCCGCAGGCGGGGATCATCAACCCGGCAGAACTGATGCCGGTTGCGTCGATCTACCTTGCGGTCTGGGTGGCGATCGGCGGGCGCGGGCGGCTTTACGGCGCGGTGATCGGAGCGGCCTTTGTGTCGCTCTTGTCATCCTGGTTCACGGGCGGGCGGGCGCCGGATGTCAATCTTGGGGTTTACACCATCAAATGGGTGGACTGGTGGTCGGTGGCTCTTGGGCTTTCGTTTGTCGGGGTCACGCTATTTGCGCCCAAGGGTATCGGCGGGCTGGTGGACCTTGCGGCAGGCTGGCGCAGCCCGAACCGGCGTGGGGCGGCGTTAGGGCCCGATGACAGCGCCTTGCAGGAAAAGGAGGCGCGGGAATGAGCGCCCTTCTGGAGGTTTCGGGAGTTTCTGTAACCTTTGACGGCTTTCGCGCCATCAACAACCTGTCCTTTGCCATTGGTCCGGCAGAACTGCGCGCCATTATCGGGCCGAACGGCGCGGGCAAGACGACCTTCATGGACATCGTGACGGGAAAAACCCGCCCGGATGAGGGGCGGGTTGTATTCGGGCCAAAGGCGACCTCGCTTTTGTCGCTGTCCGAGGCACAGATTGCCCGCATAGGTGTGGGCCGCAAGTTTCAGCGCCCCACGGTATTCGAGGATCAGTCTGTTTCGGAAAACCTGACAATGGCCCTGCGTGCGGCGCGCAGCCCGTGGCGGGTGCTGGTGTGGCGGGAAACTGCGGCAGACCGCGACCGGGTGCAGGCTCTTGCCGCCGAGGTGGGCCTGGCGGATGAACTTGCGCGCAAGTCTGGGGAACTGTCGCACGGGCAAAAGCAATGGTTGGAAATCGGCATGCTTTTGGCCCAGGAACCGAAACTGTTGCTGGTGGATGAACCCGCAGCCGGCATGACGTTGGCCGAGCGCGAACATACCACGCGGCTCTTGGTTGATATGGCGAAGACGCGGGCCGTGGTGGTGGTCGAACACGACATGGACTTTGTCCGCAGACTGGCCTGCAAGGTCACAGTGCTGCACGAGGGCGCGGTTCTGGCCGAGGGCTCATTGGATCACGTTACGAAAAATCCGGACGTGATCGAGGTTTATCTGGGGCGGGGATGATGCTGGAAACCAAGGGGCTGACCCTGCACTATGGCGGATCGCAGATCCTGCACGGTATCGACTTTACCGCCGCTGCCGGGCAGGTGACGTGCATCATGGGCACCAATGGGGTGGGCAAGACCTCATTCCTCAAGGCGCTGGCGGGCACGCATCTGCGGTCCGGCGGGTCGGTGACACTGGACGGTGAAAGCCTTGGACGTCTGGCACCACAGGCGATGGCGCGGCGGGG
>JAUSPL010000024.1 GCA_030656535.1 Gemmobacter sp. | reverse complement strand
CCGGAATGGGAGCATGAGTTTGCCTTTCTGATGGTCGACGGTCTGTCCGCCAAAGAAGACGAGCTGACCACAGCCATTGCCGCCGGGCTGGGCCCCGTACCTCTGTTCGGCGGGTCCGCAGCCGATGGGACGCGGTTTGCCCAAACCTTCGTGATCCATGACGGGCGTGCGTTGCGCAACGCCGCCGTGCTGGCCTTTGTACGCACGGCCTGCCCTGTACGCGTGTTCAACCTCGATCACCTTTTGCCCACTGCCATTCGCATGGTGGTGACCCAAGCCGACCCCAGACGGCGCATTGTGCATCAGATCAACGCCGAACCCGCCGCGCAGGAATACGCGCGCCTGCTGGGCAAGGACCCCGGTCAACTGACCCCGTTCACCTTCGCCGCCCATCCCGTGGTTGTCCGCATCGGGGGCAAGCACCACGTCCGCGCCATAAGGCAGGTGGCCGACAACGGCGATCTGGTCTTCTATTCTGCCATCGACGCGGGGCTGGTGCTGACGCTGGCCGAACCCCAGGATATCGTGGCGCATCTGGAACAAGAGCTGTCGATCCTGAACACAGGCGAAGCCCCGGACGCCATCCTTGCGTGTGACTGCGTCTTGCGGCGGATGGAGGCGCAAGAAAAGCAGCTTGCAGGCAAGGTGTCAGACATCTTGCGCCGCCACCGGGTCATCGGGTTTTCCACCTACGGAGAACAGCTGAACGCGATGCACGTCAACCAGACCATGACCGGCGTCGCCTTTTACCGTCCGCCGGTTCCGGCGCCGGACAGCCTTTCGTGACCCACCCGCTGATAAACCCGGCAGACCCACCCGATCGCCAACGCGACAAGCTGTTGATCATCGCCGACGTGCTCATGGCACGGGTCGAACAGGTCACCGACGATTCTGGTGCCGCCTATGCGCAGTTTCAGCGCGCGGCGATGCTGGAAGATCAGGTCCGCCAGCGGACCCGCGACCTGGAACAGGCTCTTGACCTGCTGAACCAGTCCAACGCGCAGCTTGCGACCGCCAACCGCGCCACCGAGGCAGCGCGTCAAAACCTCGCCAATGCGATTGAGACGGTGCAGGAAGGATTTGCCCTGTTCGATGCCGACGATGTTCTGGTGATGTGCAATTCCCGCTTCGGCTTGCACATGGTGGACATCCGCGATGCCCTGCGCCCCGGCCTGCAATTTGCCGACTATGTAGACCGTGTCAGTCGATCGAATTACCTGGAGTTGCCCGACGGCGAATCCCCCCAAACCTGGGCCATCGCCCGCAAGCGCCGCCATCAGGACCGGCATGTGATGTTCAACGTACGGATGATCTGGGACCGCTGGGTGCAGGTCAGCGAACACCGCACCCGCGACGGCGGCACCGTGATCTTGCAAACCGATGTGACAGAAATCATTCGGACCGAGCGGATCGAGCGGGGAAAGCTTCTGGACGATCAGGCGCGGATCATCCGCGCCACGTTGGATCACATTTCTCAGGGAGTGTGCATATTCGACGCTGACCGGCGGCTGGTGGGCTGGAACGAACGGGCGGGGGTGTTGCTCGCAATCCCATTGACGCGATTTCGACTGGGGCTTGCCTTTGATGACTTGCTTGATCGCTTGCAAGACGACCTGACCCTTGGGACCGGCATCAATTGGCGGGCCTTGCGCGACTGGGTGGCGGGCACCACCGCCCGTGCACCTCTGCGGTTTGAACTGCGCCGGGACCCTGACCTGATCCTTGATGCCTATTCACAAGAGATGCCCGACCGCGGATTTGTGATCTCTTTTACCGATGCTACTGCCGAACGCAGCGCAATTGCCGCGCTGTCACGCGCAAATGAGACACTCGAGGCCCGGGTGACCGCACGCACACTGGAACTGGAGGATGCGTTGGCCAATGCCGAACGCGCCAATTCCGCCCGATCGCGCTTTGTGGCTGCTGCCAGCCACGATTTGCTGCAACCCCTCTCGGCCGCCAAGCTTTTCATCGCCTCTATCAGTGACGAGCCCGTCAGCCCGCGCGCCCGCGAGGCGCTGGAAAAAGGGCAAAACGCGTTGGAAAGCGTGGAATCCATCCTGGATGCGCTGCTCGACATCTCGAAACTGGAATCCGGGCGGACCTCTGTGTCTGTCGGGCCGGTCCGGCTTGACCGTTTGCTTTCACAGCTGCACGACGAATTCGCCCCGCCAGCCGCGGCAAAGGGACTTAGACTGCATGTGCGCCCTTCGGCCGCGCTGGTTGCATCGGACGCGGTCTACCTTCGGCGCATCTTGCAGAACCTGATTGGCAACGCAGTGCGCTATACCACCCACGGCAAGGTATTGGTCGGGGTGCGCCGTGACGGTGACGCCGTGCGTGTCGAGGTCCACGATACCGGCCCCGGCATCCCCGAAACCGAACATGAGAACGTGTTCCGCGAATTTCACCGTCTGAACGCCCGGGCCTCGGCCTCTGAGGGCATGGGGCTTGGCCTGGCAATCGTGGACCGCGCGGCGGCGCTGCTTGGACACCCCTTGGCGCTGCGCTCGACCGTCGGGCGCGGCACCACG
>JAUSPL010000016.1 GCA_030656535.1 Gemmobacter sp. | reverse complement strand
CGTGGTGGCAGGCGACATCCAGAACCCGTTCTATGCCTCAGTTCTGCGGGGAATTTCCAATGTGGCCGAGGCGAACGGTTTCGGGCTTCTGATCACCAACACCGACGAAAGCCGCAGCAAAGAGGTGCAGTCTGTCGAGATGCTGGTGCGCAATCAGGTGGACGGGCTGATCGTGACACCCAGTGACACAAGGTCCGCACCGCATCTGCACAACCTGCGGTCGATGGGGGTGCCGCTGGTGCTGATCGATCGGGCGGTCGGGGGCCTGCTGGTTGACCGGGTGGGCACCGACAACATTGCGGCCGCTGCCGCCGCTGTCGGGCTGCTGATCGGCGCGGGGCACCGCCGTATCGGCATCGTCGCCGAACTGGTCGATGACCAGGGCGACGACCTGCCGCGGTTTCTCGCGCGGGCTGCGGCGGGCGACCCGGTGGAAAGCGAATTGCTGTATCCCAGTTGGCAGCGGCTTTTGGGCTATGTGCGTGCCCATCGCATCGCGGGCCTGCCGGTGGACCCGGCGCTGGTGCTGCGTGTCGGCAGCTATTCCGCCGTTGCCGCCCAAACGCTGGTGCCCGGGCTGCTGTCCGGGCCGGCGCGCCCGACGGCGCTGTTCACCACCGATGGCACCATGTCCGAAGGCGCGATGCGGGCGATCACCGGGCTGAACCTGTCGATACCGGGCGATCTGTCATTGGTCTGTTTCGACGATCTGGACTGGATGAGCTTTCTGCACCCCGGCATCACCACCATCTCGCAGCCACGTCTGGCGATGGGCGAGGCGGCGGCGCGCATGTTGCTGGAGCGGGTCGCAGGGCAGGAGTTCCCGCCCCGTACCGTGCTGATGCCTGCCGACCTGATCGCGCGCGGGTCGGTGGCGCGGGTCGGCTAGAACAACAGGTTCGGCAGAAAAGTCACCAGACCGGGCACAAAGGTCAAAAGCGCAAGCACCCCCAACAGCGCCCCAAGGAACGGCAAGATAGCGCGGGTGAATTCTTCGACGCTGCACCGGGTGATCGAGCAAACAGTGAACATCACCGTGCCGACCGGCGGCGTCAGTGACCCGATGGCGGTGTTGAACACCAACACCACGCCCAGATGCACCGGATCGATGCCCAGTGTGGTGGCCAATTGCACCAGCATTGGGCCCAGAATGACGATGATCGCCAGCCCCTCGAACACTGTGCCAAGGATCAGCAGTGCGACGTTGATGGTGATCAGGACCACGATCTTGTTGTCAGAGATCTGGGTCAGTGCGCCTATCAGCGCCTGCGGCACCTGTTCCAGGCTGAGGATCAGCGAAAACACCGAGGCCGAGGCAACGATGAACATGACCCCTGCGGTGGTCATCGCGGCCTCGCGCAACAGGGCAAAGGTTTCGCGCAGCCGGATGCCGCGATAGATGAAAGTGCCGACGACAAAGGCATAGACCGCCGCAACCGCGCCCAGTTCGGTGGGCGTGAACCAGCCGCCGCGCAGGCCGAACAGCAGCATGACCGGCATGGCCAGCGCCCATAGTGCGGCCCGACCGTGGGTCAGCACCTCGGCCCGGCTGGCGCGGGTTGTGCGGATCTGGGTCAGGGTCATGCGTCCGGCTGTGTAGCGCACGGTCAGCATCAGCGCCGCCGCGATCAGCAGGCCCGGGATGATGCCGCCCACGAACAGCCGTCCGATGGACGTGTTGGTCAGCAGGCCATAGACGATCAGCGCGATGGAGGGCGGCATGATCGGCGCGATCAGCGACGACGCAGCGCTGACGACCGAGCCATAGGCATTGCTATAGCCATGCTTGCACATCACCGGAACGATGGTGCGTGCGTCAATTGCTGCATCGGCATTGGCCGAGCCTGACATTGCGCCCATGAAAACCGAATTCAGCACGGCGATCTGCGCCAACCCGCCACGCCAATGCCCGACCAGCGTATCGCAAAAACCGTACAGGCGTTCGGCGATCCCCCCCCGCGCCATGGCGGCGCCCGCGACCACAAACAACGGGATCGCCAGTAGCGGAAAGGATTCCAGCGCCGACGATAACCGCTGGGCGACGATGCTCGACAGCATCGGGTTCAACGAGAAATAAGTCATCGAGGCCCCCAGCATGACAAAGCCGATGGGTAGCCCAAGCGCCAGCAGCGCGAAAAACGCAATGGCAACAAGGATCATGCGCGTTTTCCCCGCAGATATTCGACAATGGCGGCGCCGCGCCCCAGGATCACCAACCCCATGCCAAAGGCAAGCAAGGCGGCCACGATCCATTTGGGCCAGCCAAGCGTCAGGAACCGGGTAAAGCGCGCAGTGGTAATCTGGGCCCAGGCGGCATGGATCACGGCGGCGGCAATCGCAATGACCAGCACATCGGCCAGCACCCGTGTCCAAAGCGCGGTCCGGGGCGGCAGGCGGTCCACCAGGAACGAGATGCCAAACAACTGCCCTTCGGCGGCTGCCCCCGAGATGCCAAGCCAGACCGAAGCCGCCAAAAGCACCACCGCGAGTTCATGGACCCAGTAGATCGACATGGAAAAGAAGTTGCGCGCCAGTACGTCGACCAGCACGATCATCACCAGAACCCCGATCAGCAGGGCCGGCAGGGTGGAACCGAAAAAGCGTACACAAGTGTGGATCGGTCTCATCCTTGCCTACTCCCAGAATCGCCAAGGGCTGCACGATGCCGCGCAGCCCTTGGGATGTCAGTTCCCGCTGGCTGCGGCGCGAACCTGATCATAAAGCCCGGTCGGCCAAGCAGGAAAGCTGCTGAAGAAACCTGCCGTGGCGGCGCGATATGCCTCGATGTCGGCTTCATGGAAGGTCACACCCTTGGACTCGAACTCCTTGCGGATTTCGCCTTCCAGATCGGCGGACGTCTTGGTCAACTGTTGTCCGCCGGTGCGGAATTCCTCCATCAGGATGGCGCGGTC